>NZ_JBHWLY010000102.1:0-17463 GCF_042730435.1 Nocardioides sp. NPDC059952
CTCCACCCCCACAAGCCCCACTGATCCCAGCAAGAATCCGCTGCGCCACACCCGGGCCGCCGCCCCGATAGCCAGCCAAATCTTTCTCGACGGGCGCCGGTGTCAAGGACCGCGAAGCGGCCGGCGAAGCCGGCGGCCGCAGGCCGTCCTTTACTCCGGGGTCCGTCGAGAAGACCCTCCAAGCAAGGGTCGGCGGCCCACGGTCCCCAGAAGAACCAGCCCCGAAAGCGACTGTGTTGGTCTCGACACGCTCGCTGGCGCTCGCGGCTCGACCAGCGGCGAGGGCGAGGGCGAGGTCGAGGTCGAGCAGCAGGATGGCTGGACACCGTACGGTCGAAACATGGGCATCTCACGACAAGACCGCCAAGAGCTCCTCACCCAACCCCTGATCGCAGCACTCTCAGTAGCCCGAGAGAACGGCAGAGCACCCCTGACCGTCCCGATCTGGTACGACTACACCCCCGACGGCGACGCATGGTTTGTCACCGGCAAGGACTCGCTGAAGACCAGGCTGATCGCGGCAGCAGGACGGTGCACGCTGATGGTGGAGCGCCTGGACCCGACGGTCCGCTACGTGTCGGTCGAGGGGCCGGTGCAGATCGCGGATGCGGAAGAGGGCGAAGCGGAGGCGATGGCGCGGCGCTACCTGCCGCCCGAAGCAGCCGACGCCTACCTCGCGCAGGCGGCGGGCTTTCCGCCCGAGGTGACGATCCGGCTCACGCCGGAGCACTGGATCTCAGCCGACCTCGGCTCGCTGTGAGGACGGCTCACCGAACCACGAGCTGACCGTCCTCGGTCAGCTGTCGCCGGACCGCGAGGGCAGCGGCCCGGCCGGCACGGCTGGCTCCGATGGTGCTGGCCGACGGGCCGTAGCCGACGAGCTGGACCCGCGGGTCGTACGCAGCGGTGACGGCGGTCTGGACGTCGGCCGAGCCGCGCAGCAGCGGGATCCCTCCGTGCGAGCTTCGCAGATGAAGCGGAGCGAGGTGAGTGACGGCCGGCCGGAACCCGGTGGCCCACAGGATCGCGTCCACGGGCTCGAACGCGCCCGAGTCCCACCACAGCCCGGACGGTTCGATGCGCGAGAACATCGGCAGCCGGCGCTCGTAGACCCCGAGCCGCGCGGCCTCCTGCTCCTGCGGACGCAGCGAGAGACCGGTGACGCTGACGACGCTCGCGGGCGGCAACCCGGCCTCGACCCGCTCAGCCACCAAACCCACCGCCTCGCGACCACGTTCGGCATCGAAGTCGGTGCGCCAGACCGGCTCACGTCGAGTCACCCACAGCACCGAGGTCACCGGCGCGAGCTCGCCGAGGAACTGCACCGCCGAGGCTCCCCCGCCGACGACGGCGACGCGCTTGCCCCGGAAGTGAGCAGCGCCCGGATAGTCGTGGGTGTGCACCTGCTCCCCGAGGAAGGTCGAGGCCCCCGGGTAGTGCGGGACGAACGGCCGCGTCCAGGTCCCGGTCGCGTTGACCAGCGTTCGGGTGAACCAGGTGCGACCGTCGGCCGAGTGCACCGCCAGCAGGTCACCGACGGAGGTCACCGACGTCACCGAAACCGGACGCTCCACCGGAAGATCGTGCAGAGACTCATAGAGACCGAACCAGCCCGGCACCGCGACGTTGGCGCGCTCGCCCGACTCCCCCGGCGCCCGCCCGTCCGGCAGGTCCGCGACGCCGTGCACGTCGTGCATGGTGAGCGAGTCCCAGCGGTGCTGCCAGGCGCCGCCGGGGCGCCGCTCGGCGTCGAGCACGACGTGGCGTACGCCCAGCCGGCTGAGGTGGTAGGAAGCCGACAGACCGGCCTGACCGGCACCGATCACCACTGATTCGTAGCTCTCCACGAACACCTCAACAACGCCCGAGGCGCATCCATGCCCGCCGAACGGCTGCGGGAACACGTTCTACCTGACTAACCTCGGACACGTCACTCGGGACCGGGAGGTCAGACGATGGATCAGGCACCATGACAGCGACCGAGGCGCTCCGCGAGGTCCCACGACTCGTGCCCGGCGACCGCGGCCTCCCCTGGCTCGGCCGGCTGCTGGACTACTCGCGCGACCCGGTCGGCTTCTACCGGCACCAGTGGGCGACGTACGGCCCGGTCTCGCCGTTCTTCCGTGCCGGCGAGACCGGGGTGGTCGCCCTCGGCCCGGACGCGTGCGAGGCGGTGCTGCGCAACAAGGAGAAGGCGTACGCCAACGGGCCGGCCTGGGGGCAGATCGTCGGGCCCTTCTTCGACCGTGGCCTGATGCTGCTCGACCTCGAGGAGCACCACGCCCATCGCCGCATCATGCAGGAGGCCTTCACCCGGGACCGGCTCGCCACGTATACGACCGCGATGCACCCGGCGATCGCGCAGGGCATGCGCGGCTGGGCCCACACTCCGGCGTTCCCGGCCTACCCGAGACTCAAGCAGCTCACCCTCGACATCGCCGCGGACATCTTCATGGGTGGGGCCTCCGAGACCAGCCGCGCCGAGATGGACCGGGTCAACAAGGCGTTCATCGCCTGCGTGCAGGCCGCCCCCGGCGTCGTACGTGCCGATGTGCCGTTGACCCGCTGGGGCCGGGCGTTCCGTGGGCGGAAGGTCCTCGAGGGGTTCCTGCGCCACTACCTCCCCGCGAAACGCGCGAAGCAGAGCGACGACATCTTCTCGGTGCTGTGCCACATCGAGACCGACGACGGCGAGCGGTTCAGCGACGAGGACGTCGTCAACCACATGATCTTCCTGATGATGGCCGCCCACGACACCTCGACCATCACCACCTCGACGATGCTGCAGTACCTCGGCCAGCATCCGCAGTGGCAGCAGCGCTGCCGCGAGGAGTCGCTCGCGCTCGGTCCAGCGCCGACCATGCCCGAGCTCGAGAGCCTGCAGAGCCTCGACCTGGTGATGAAGGAGGCGCTGCGGCTACGTGCCCCGGTGCCGGCGCTGATCCGGCGTACGGTCAAGGAGACCCGCCTCCTCGGCGTCCGCATCCCCGCCGACACCGGCGTGATGGTCGGGGTCCAGTTCAGCCACATGATGGAGGACTACTGGACCAACCCGACCGTGTTCGACCCCGAGCGGTTCGCGCCGCATCGGCGCGAGGACAAGAGCCACCGGATGGCGTGGGAGCCGTTCGGCGGCGGGGTGCACAAGTGCATCGGTCTCTACTTCGCCGGCCTGGAGGTCAAGTCGATCCTGCACCGGCTCCTGCGCGACTACCGGTGGAGCGTCTCCCCCGGCTACCGCGCCCCTCTCGACAACAGCTCGCTGCCGTTCCCGAAGGACGGCAACCCCATCCACCTGATCCGGATCTGAGGAGATCGATGACCACGAAGACAACCGCGGCCGAGAGCGTACGTCCCGGATGGGTCGACGAGGCGCGGCTCGCCTCCTGGACCCGGTGGGTCTCGGCCCCGGTCTCCGGAGGTGACGGCACGCTGACCGCGACCGCGCCGTACGACGCCCTACCGACCGCTCCGGTGCCCTCTGTGACCGCCGCGGACGTCACCGAGGCCGCGGCTGCGGCGCGGGCGGCCCAGCCCGACTGGGCCACCCTCGACTTCCAGGACCGTGCCGAGGTCATGCTCCGCTTCCACGACCTACTGGTCGAGCGCCAGGACGAGGTGCTCGACCTGATCCAGTGGGAGATGGGCAAGGCCCGCTTCCACGCCTGGCAGGAGATCCTCCAGGTCGGCACCATCGCCCGCCACTACGCGCGTCGAGGCCCCACCTATCTCGCCGACAAGCGCGTGCGCGGGGCCATCCCCGGCATCACCTCCGTGAAGGAGGTGCGGGTGCCGAAGCAGGTCGTCGGGATCATCTCGCCATGGAACTACCCGCTCTATCTCGGGGTCGGCGACGCCATCCCGGCCCTGCTCGCCGGAGCGGCCGTGATCAGCAAGGCCGACCCGCAGGCGCCGTTGACGCTGCTGTGGGCGAGGGCGCTGATGGCCGAGGCGGGGCTGCCCGAGCACGTCTGGCAGGTCGTCACCGGGCCGGGCGCGGCCATCGGTGAGGCGGTCATCGACAACGTCGACTACATCGCCTTCACCGGCTCGACGGCCACCGGACGGATCGTGGCCCAGCGCGCCGCGGGCCGGTTGATCGGCGCCTCGCTCGAGCTCGGCGGAAAGAACCCGCTCATCGTACGCCGCGACGCCGACCTCGCCCAGGCCGCTCGCGGCACGGTGATGGCGGCCTTCGCCAACACCGGCCAGATGTGCGTCCACATCGAGCGCGTGGTGGTGCACGAGGACGTCTACGACACCTTCCGCCAGGCGCTGGTCGCCGAGACGGAGAGCCAGGTGGTCGGGCAGACCTTCGACTACTCCGCCGACGTCGGGTCGCTGGCCTCGCAGGCGCAACTCGACAAGGTCACCGCCCACGTCACCGACGCCGTCGCGAAGGGTGCGACCGTGCTCGCCGGCGGCGAGCCGCTCGCCGAGGTGGGTCCGTACGCCTTCGCCCCGACCGTCCTGGAGGGCGTGAGCGACGAGATGGACCTGTGTCTCGGTGAGACCTTCGGCCCGGTCATCGCGCTCTACCGCGCGGACAGCGACGAGGAGGCGGTCCGGATCGCCAACCAGGGCGAGGCCGGGCTCTCGGCGAGCGTGTTCAGCAAGAACGTGCGCGAGGCCGACATGATCGCCCGCCGCATCCGCGCGGGCGCGGTGAACATCAACGACGGCGCCGCCCTGGCTGCCGGGAGCATCGAGGCCGGGATGGGTGGCATGGGATCGAGCGGGCTCGGTCGCCGCCACGGCGCGGACGGGATCCGGAAGTTCACCGACGCGCAGACCCTCGCGGCCTCCCGGATGGGCCCGATCGGGCCGTTCAAGGGGCAGACGGTCGAGAAGTTCGTCGCGCTGGGCAACGGGCAGCTCAAGGCACTGCGGAAGCTGGGCGCGCGATGAGCGCGCTTCCGGGCCGGCACAACCTGGCGGTGCTGGCCGAGGAGTCCTACGCCCGCCACGGCGACCACCCGATGATCTTCTTCGAAGGCACCTGGCACTCCTCCGCAGAGATCGCCGAGCGGTCCGCACGGGTCGCCGGCGGCCTGTGCAAGCTCGGCATCGAGCCCGGTGACCGGGTCGTGGTGCTCACCATGAACACCCCGGAGGTCTTCGTCAGCTATCGCGCCCTGTGGCGCCTCGGCGCCGTGGTGACGCCGGTGATCTTCCTGCAGACCCCGCCCGAGCTGCACCACATCCTCGAGGACTCCGGGGCCAGGGCCGCCATCGTCACGCCCGAGCTGCTGCCGCTGGTGCAGGCCGCCTCCGAGGGTCTCGACCTCACCGTCATCGTGGCCGGAGACGTCCCCGCAGCACCGCTGGTCGAGCCCGCGAGCGAAGCGAGCGGTGTCGAGACCAACACAGCTCTATCGAGCGCCGGAGGGGACCGTGTTGGTCTCGACACGCCTTCGCCTAGCGGCTCCGGCGGCTCGACCAGCGGGGAGCCCAGGGCCCTGGTGACGTACCAGAGCCTGGAGAGCGCCGACCCGATCGACATCGCGCCGCGCGGTGACGACGACCTCGCAGCGCTGCTCTACACCGGCGGCACCACCGGGCGGGCCAAGGGCGTGATGCTGAGCCACCGCGGGCTGTGGGAGTCCGGGCACGCCCTCCACCGGGTCGGGGAGAGCCAGGGCACGACCCGGTGGCTGCTGCCGCTGCCGCTCTCCCATGCGTACGGCCTGATCGTGGTGATCAGCGGCATGCACTCGTCGAGGCCGCAGAGCTCGGTGCTGCAGCGGTGGTTCGACGCCAAGGGGTGGCTCGAGCTCGCCCAGGAGCACCGCGTCGAGTCGAGCACGGTGGTGCCCTCGATGCTGCAGATGCTGCTCGACCAGCCCTACCAGGACTACGACCTGAGCTCGCTGCGCTCCTTCGGCAGCGGTGGCGCACCGCTGCTGCCGGCGCTGCGGGAGAAGGCCGAGGAGGCCTTCGGCGTGACCATCCTGGAGGGCTACGGCTGCACCGAGTCGAGCGCGGTCATCGCCGCCTCGACCCTCGAGGAGTCGCGGCCGGGCAGCGTCGGCAAGCCGCTCTCCCACGCCGAGGTGATCATCGCCGGCCCCGATGGCGAAGCGGTCCCGACCGGCGAGGAGGGCGAGATCTGGGTGCGTGGCCCCGGGGTGATGCAGGGCTACTGGAACGACCCTGCGCAGACGGCGGCGACCGTCGTCGACGGCTGGCTGCACACCGGCGACATCGGCCACTTCGACGCCGACGGCTACCTCTACGTCGACGACCGGATCAAGGACCTGATCATCCGGGGCGGGTTCAACGTCTTCCCGCGCGACGTCGAGGACGCGCTGCTCGCCCATGACGCCGTCACCGCCGCCGCGGTGGTCGGACGCCCGGACACCCAGCGAGGCGAGGAGGTGGTCGCGGCCGTCGCTCTTCATCCCGGCGCACGCACCACCCCCGAGGAGCTGATCGCCTTCGTGAAGACGCGGCTCGCGCCGCACAAGTACCCCCGCGAGGTGCTGATCCTCGACGCCGTCCCCGTCACCAGCGTGGGCAAGACCGACAGAAAGGCCGTACGCAGCATGGTCCGCACCACCGAAGGAGAGTCATGAGCCGTCCCGTCGAGGCAATGTCCGTCATCGTCACCGGCGGCGCGCGCGGCATCGGTCGCGCCACCGTCGAGCGGCTCGCCCGCGCCGGTGCGAAGGTCGCCGTGGGCGACCTGGACCCGGACCTGCTCGAGGAGGTGACCGCCGAGTTCGGCTCGCGGGTCGTGGCCGCGCATCTCGACGTCACCGACCCCGCCTCCTGGCGTACGTTCCTCGAGTCGGTCGCGGACCTGGGACCCTGGGACGTGCTGGTCAACAACGCCGGGATCATGCCGCTCGGGTCGGTCCTGAAGGAGGACGACGCGCTCACCCGGGCGATCTTCGAGGTCAACGTGCACGGCCCGATCAACGGGATCAAGGCGGTCGCGCCGGCGATGGTCGACCGGGGTCAGGGGCACATCGTCAACGTCGCCTCGGCCGTCGGCCGGGTGCCGGTCCCGGACGCGGCGACCTACTCGGCCTCGAAGTTCGCCGTGGTCGGCTTCTCCGAGGCGCTGCGGATGGAGCTGGCGCCCTCCGGGGTCGACGTCTCGCTCATCCTGCCCGCGGTCGTGCAGACCGAGCTCGCCGACGGGGTGCCGGCGGCGAAGGGGATGAAGCCGGTCACCGCCGAGGACGTCGCGGAGGCGATCGAGTCGGTCATCCGCGAGCCGCGGCCCGAGGTCTGGGTGCCCAACTGGGCCCAGTCCCTGACCAAGATCACCCAGGCGATGCCGCGACGGTTCCAGGACTTCATCGACCGGGCGACCAACGCCTCGCAGCTGCTCGCAGGGGTCGACCCGTCGGCGCGGGTGGCCTACGAGGAGCGGGTGCGGCGGAACGTACGGTAGGCGGGGTCGGCCGCCGGATTGGCCCAGGAGACGGGGGCCGGATTGGCCGGGCGCGGAGGGGTCCTCGCTCACTAGCGTCGAGTGCGTGAAGAACGACGGACTCTCCGTGCCCCAGGGCGCGGCTCTCACCCTCGGTGCGGTGCTCGGCACCGGTGTCATCTCCCTGCCCGCGCTGGCGGCGAGCGAGGCCGGGCCGGCCTCGCTCGTGGCCTGGCTGGCCCTGATCGTGCTCTCGGTGCCGCTCGCGGCGACCTTCGCCGCGCTGGGGGCGCGGCATCCTGACGGCGGCGGGGTGGCGACGTACGCACGGCTCGCCTTCAACCCGCACGTCGCGACCATGGTCGGCTGGGCGTTCTACCTGACGATCGGCGTGGGGGCGCCGGTCGCGGCCGGGTTCGGCGGGGCGTACGTCGCCGACGCCTTCGGCGGCGGCCGGACCATGTCCCTCGCCGCGACGGCGGGGATCATCGTGCTGGTCACCGCGATGAACTGGTTCGGGATCAAGGTGTCGGGCGGCGTGCAGCTGGCGATCGCCGGAGCCATCGCCCTCCTGCTCGCGGTGGCGGTCGTGGTGGCGCTGCCGCACGCCGACCTGGGGCGGCTGACGCCGTTCGCGCCGCACGGATGGGGTGCGGTCGGCACCGCGGCGGCGATGCTGGTGTGGGCGTTCGCGGGGTGGGAGATCCTCTCCTCGCTCTCGGCCGAGTACCGCGACCCGGCGCGCGACATCCGCCGGGCCACGTTCCTGGCGCTGGGGGTCGTGACGGTGCTCTACCTCGGGATCGCGTTCGCGACGGTCGCCTCGCTCGGGTCCACCTCCGGTGCCGCGCCGCTGGCGGACCTGCTCGTCCTCGGCTTCGGGGAGCCTGCGCGCCCGGTGACCGCCGTGGTCGCGGTGCTGCTGACCATCGGGGCGATCAACGCCTACTTCGCCGGCGGCTCGCGGCTGGGCGCGTCGCTGGCCCGCGACGGCGCGTTGCCGGGGTTCCTGGCCGAGCCCGGGTCCGGCATCCCGCGCCGCTCGTTGCTCGCCATCTGTGCCGTCGCACTCGGCTCCCTCGCGGTCATCTGGGTCGCCGGCACCTCGACCGACGCCCTCCTCCTGATGGCGTCGGGGACCTTCTCCCTGCTGTACGTGGTGGGGGCGGCGGCCGCGCTGCGACTGCTCCCTCGTGGCACCGGGTCCTGGTGGGCGGCGGTCTGCTCGATGGTCGCGGCGCTGGCCCTGCTGGGGCTCACCGGCGCCCACCTGCTCGGCCCGGTGATCTGCGGCGGGGCCGGTCTGGCCTGGTCGCTGGCCACCTCGAGACGAGGCCGGTCACTCCCAGCCCGCGAGGCTGGCCAGGAGCTCGAGCCCGCGGGGCAGGCTCTCTGTCCGGACGGCTCCATAGCCTAGGAACAGCCCGTCACGACCGGGCAGCATCCGATGGGCGCCGATCGTGTCCAGCGCCAGCCCCTCGGCCGAGGCACGCTCGGGCAGGTCGGCGGGGAGCTCCGCGTAGGCCGACAGGTGCAGTCCGGCCGCCGACGGGAGCACCTCGACCGGCCACGTGGAGAGGGTCTCGAGGAGGAGCGAGCGGCGCTCGGCGTACGTCTTGGACGCCTTGCGCACATGACGGGCGAGGAGGCCCTCCTCCAGGAAACGGGCCAGGGCGGCCTGGGGCTGGACGGGGCCGAAGCCGTCGGTGAGCTGCTTGGCGGCGAGCAACGCATCGACCAGCGAGCCGGGGGTGACCAGATAGCCGGCACGCAAGCTGGGGAGCAGCGACTTGGAGAAGGTCCCGACATAGATCACCCGGCCCTGGTCGTCGAGGGCGTGCAGTGGCTCGAGGGGCCGTTCGGTGAACCGGAACTCGCTGTCGTAGTCGTCCTCCACGATGCCCGCGTCATGCGTGTTCGCGAAGGCGAGGAGGGCTCGGCGGCGTGGGAGGGAGAGGCGTACGCCGAGCGGGAACTGGTGGCTCGGGGTCGTGTAGACGAGCCGGGCCTGCTCCGGGATCTGCTCGACGACCAGCCCTTCGGAGTCGACCGGGACCGGCACGACCCGGGCACCGTGGGAGGCGAAGAGGTCGAGCGCGGACGGGTAGCCAGGGTCCTCGACGGCGACGATGTCGCCCGGCTCCAGCAGCACCCGGGCGACGAGATCGAGCGCCTGCTGGGTGCCGCTGGTGACCACGATCTGTCCCGGGTCTGCCCGCACCCCGCGGTGGTAGGCGACCGTGTGCGCCAGCGCCACGCGCAGCCTCGGCAGTCCCGCCGGCGAGGCGTAGGTGCCGGGGTTGTGGCCACGCAGCCGCGACTCGGCCGCGAGGATCCGTCGCCAGGTGTCGAACGGGAAGAGCTCGGCGTCGGGGATCCCCACCCGCAGGTCGTACGCCGGGACCGCAGCCTCCGCGCTCGTCGGCCGCGGCGCCCAGCGCCAGCCCGGTCGCGGGGTCAGTGCCCCGGGGGCGCCGGCCCTGGGGCTTCCCGCGACAGCCGCGACGTACGTCCCCGAGCCCACCCGCGACTCCAGGAACCCTTCGGCGACCAGGCGTTCGTAGACCGTCGCGACGGTGGTGCGTGAGATGCCCAGATCGGACGCCAGCGCGCGGCTCGCGGGCAGCCGGTCGCCCACCTTGAGCCTGCCGTCGCCGATCGCGTCGCGCAGTGCCTGATAGAGCGACGCGGATCGCACGGCGCGGTCGGTCAGGTCGAGCGCGAGGTCCACAGCGGGATTGGACCACACCTGGGCGCCGAGCGCGCCCTGGTTTCAGGACCCCGGCACATCAGGGGCTGGTCGGCAGCCCGAGGCGGGTGATGATCTCCTCGGCGGTCTCGGCCGCGGACAGGCGGGTGTTGTCGACCACGGTGTGCGGGAAACGCAGCGGGAACGGCATCTCCGGGCCGGTCGAGAGCACATGGCGCTCGTTCCAGTCCACGGCGTTGGCCCTCGCCCACTCGGTGTCGCGCTTGGACGGCTTCGCGGCCAGCCGCTCGGGGGTGCCCTCGCGGCTCAGACGGGTCGGCAGATCGGCGTACAGCTCGACACAGTCGACCTTCCCGCCCGCCTCGACCACGGGAGCAACCAGCCTGGTGACGGCCTCGGCGTCCTCGGGGACCTCGAGCGCCCAGACATAGGTGAAGATGAGGCCCGGGAGCTCGGAGGCCACCGCCTCCTCGATCACCCGTCGCCGGAACTCGGCCTTGAGCACCCCGAACGACGGCATCTCCCAGTCGAAGACCTCCAGCAGCGGCTCGATCGTGGCGTGGTTGTGGAAGAGACGGTACGGCGTACGTGCCGCGATCTCCCGGCCCACGCTCATCTTGCCGACCGCCGGTGGGCCGAAGAGGTTGATGAGATGCATGAGGTCAGTGTGGCCGCTGAGTGTCGGTGGTCGCGACTAAGTTTGTCCCTATGAGCGACACGTCCCAGGCGTTGGCGCGGTTCAGCGACCCGACACGTACGTGGTTCGCGGCTGCCTTCGCGGCGCCGACCGCGGCTCAGGCCGGTGCCTGGGAGGCCATCGGGGCGGGGCGCAACGCGCTGGTGGTGGCGCCCACCGGCTCGGGCAAGACGCTGAGCGCGTTCCTGTGGTCGATCGACAAGCTGCTCACCGAGCCGGTGCCTGAGAAGAAGCAGCGCTGCCGGGTGCTCTACATCTCGCCGCTCAAAGCGCTCGGCGTCGACGTGGAGCGCAACCTGCGCTCGCCACTGGTGGGGATCCGGCAGACCGCCGAGCGGCTGGGGGTGGACGCGCCCGAGGTGCGCGTCGGGGTGCGGTCCGGCGACACCACCGCGGCCGACCGGCGGCGCCTGACGACCACTCCCCCGGACATCTTGATCACCACGCCCGAGTCGCTGTTCCTGATGCTGACCAGCCAGGCGCGCGAGATCCTGCGCAGCGTCGAGACGGTGATCGTCGACGAGGTCCACGCGGTCGCGGCGACCAAGCGCGGCTCCCACCTGGCGCTCACCCTGGAGCGCCTCGACGCGCTGCTGGACGCACCGGCGCAGCGGATCGGGCTCTCGGCGACCGTACGGCCCTTGGAGGAGGTGGCTCGCTATCTGGGTGGCGCCCAGCCTGTCGAGATCGTTGCGCCACCCGCCGAGAAGCGGTGGGACCTCAGCGTGGTCGTGCCGGTCGAGGACATGACCGCGCCGAGCCCCTACGACGAGGATGAGGAGGATCCGCAGCGGGCCTCCTCGATCTGGCCGCACGTGGAGGAGCACGTCGCCGACCTGGTCACCGCCCATCGCTCCACCATCGTCTTCGCCAACTCACGCCGGATCGCGGAGCGGCTGACCGCGCGGCTCAACGAGATCGCCTCCGACCGGGTGTTCGAGACCGGGCCGCCGCCCGCGCAGGTGATGGCGCAGTCGGGTCAGTCGCACGGTGCGGCGCAGGTGATCGCCAAGGCTCACCACGGCAGCGTGTCGAAGGAGCAGCGCGCGCTGATCGAGGACGACCTCAAGTCCGGCCGGCTGCCGGCGGTGGTCGCCACCTCCAGCCTCGAGCTCGGCATCGACATGGGCGCGGTCGACCTCGTCGTCCAGATCGAGTCACCGCCCAGCGTCGCCTCCGCTCTCCAACGCGTCGGGCGTGCCGGCCATCAGGTCGGCGAGGTCTCCCGCGGGGTGCTCTTCCCGAAGCATCGCGGCGACCTCGCCCAGACCGCGGTCAGCGTGCAGCGGATGCAGCGGGGCCTGATCGAGTCGATGAGCCTCCCGACCAACCCGCTCGACGTACTCGCCCAGCAGATCGTCGCGGCCACCGCCCTGGACACCTGGGACGTCGACGAGCTGTTCACGATGGTCCGGCGGACGGCGTCGTACGCGACCCTCCCCCGCTCCGCCTACGACGCGACCCTCGACCTGCTCGCCGGGCGCTACCCGAGCGAGGAGTTCGCCGAGCTGCGACCGCGCATCGTGTGGGACCGGGTCGCCGGGACCGTGACCGGTCGTCCGGGAGCGCAGCGGCTGGCCGTCACCAGCGGTGGCACCATCCCCGACCGCGGGCTCTTCGGGGTCTACCTGGTCGGTGAGGGGGTGGGCCGGCGGGTCGGCGAGCTCGACGAGGAGATGGTCTACGAGTCGCGGGTCGGCGACGTGTTCGCGCTGGGCGCGACGAGCTGGCGGATCGAGGACATCACCCACGACCGGGTGCTGGTGACCCCGGCTCCCGGCATTCCAGGGCGGCTGCCGTTCTGGAAGGGCGACTCGCTCGGCCGGCCCGCGGAGCTCGGCGAGGCCGTCGGTGCCTACACCCGCGAGCTCGCCGCGCTGCCCGCGAAGAAGGCGGAGGCGCGCGCGCAGGAGGACGGCCTGGATGCCTACGCGGCCGCCAACCTGGTCACCTACCTGCACGAACAGGCCGAGGCCACCAACGTCCTCCCCTCCGACAGCACTATCGTCGTCGAGCGCTTCCGCGACGAGCTGGGCGACTGGCGGCTGGTGGTCCACTCCCCCTACGGCCGCCCGGTTCACGCGCCGTGGGCGCTGGCGATCAACGCCCGGATCCGGGAGCGCTACGGGGTCGACGGGCAGGCGATCGACAGCGACGACGGCATCGTGATCCGGCTCCCCGACACCGACGCCGAGGCGCCGACGGGCGAGATCATCGTCTTCGAGCCCGACGAGATCGAGGACCTGGTCACGACCGAGGTCGGCGGGTCGGCACTGTTCGCCAGCCGGTTCCGCGAGTGCGCGGCGCGAGCCCTGCTCCTGCCCCGCCGCGACCCCGGCCGCCGCTCGCCGCTGTGGCAGCAGCGCCAGCGCTCCGCCGCCCTGCTCGAGGTCGCCTCGCAGTACCCGAGCTTCCCGATCATCCTCGAGGCCGTACGCGAGTGCCTCCGCGACGTCTACGACCTCCCTTCCCTGGTCGGCCTCCTCCGGCGCATCGAACGCCGCGAGATATCGATCGTCGACGTCGCCACGCCCTCCCCGTCCCCCTATGCCCAGTCGCTGCTCTTCGGCTACGTCGCCCAGTTCCTCTACGAGGGCGACTCGCCCCTGGCCGAGCGCCGCGCCGCCGCCCTCACCCTCGACCAGGGCCTCCTCGCCGAGCTCCTCGGTCGAGCCGAGCTCCGCGAGCTCCTCGACCCGGAAGTCCTGACCGAGGTCGAGTCCGAGCTCCAGCGCCTGGCTCCGGGCCGGAAGGCCCGTGGCGCCGAAGGCATCACCGACCTCATCCGCACCATCGGCCCCCTCACCCTCGACGAGATCACCGCCCGCACCGCGTCGTCACCGCTGGTCGAGCCCGCGAGCGAAGCGAGCGGTGCCGAGACCAACACGGTCGACTCGAGCGCCGACGGGAACCGTGTTGGTCTCGACACGGATTCGTTCGTTCCTCACGAATCCGGCTCGACCAGCGAGGGCGATGGGATTCCCGAGGTGCTCGCAGAGCTCGCCAACGCTCGGCGGGTGGTCGAGGTGCGGGTGGCCGGGGAGGCTCGATGGGCGGTGATCGAGGATGTGGCCAGGCTCAGGGACGGGCTGGGGGTGGCGGTTCCTCCGGGCGTACCGTCGGCGTTCACCGAGCCCGTCGAGGACCCGGTCGGCGACCTGGTCTCTCGCTATGCACGCTCGCACGGTCCGTTCACCGCCACCGACGTCGCCTCGCGGCTGGGGTTGGGAGAGGCGGTCGTCCGGCACACCCTGGCGCGGCTCTCGGCGCGGGGGCGGGTGCTCGACGGTGAGTTCCGGCCGGGCGGGAGCGGGCTGGAGTGGTGTGACGCCGAGGTGCTCCGGATGCTGCGCCGGCGCTCGCTGGCCCGGCTGCGCAAGGAGGTCGAGCCGGTCGAGCCGGCGGCGCTGGGCAGGTTCCTTCCGGCCTGGCAGAAGACGAACGTACGCAAGGGCGCGCTGCGCGGGGTCGACGGGGTGCTGAGCGTCGTCGACCAGCTGGCCGGGTGCCCGGTGCCGGCCAGCGCGCTGGAGAGCCTGATCCTGCCGGCGCGGGTGGTGGACTACGAGCCGGCGTTCCTCGATGAGCTGACCTCGGGAGGTGAGGTGCTCTGGGCAGGGCACGGCACCCTGCCCGGCACCGACGGCTGGGTCTCCCTGCACCCGGCCGACACCGCCGACCTCACCCTGCCACCGCCGACCGAGATGCCATCCGGGCCCCTCGCCGAACGGCTCCTCGAAGCCCTCGAACCCGGCGGCGCCTGGTTCTTCCACCAGCTCGCCCGGACCGTCTCCTCCCAGACCGAGGAGACACCGAGCGACGCCGATCTGAGCGCGGCCTTGTGGGAGCTGGTCTGGTCGGGACGGGTCAGCAACGACACCCTGCTCCCGGTGCGGGCGCTGACCCGCTCCGGCACGCCCTCGCACCGCTCCCGGAGGCCGCCGCCAAGAGCCCGCGGCGGCCGCTACACCGGCGGCACGCGGATGCCGGCCCGGGCCGGCCTTCCGGAGACCGCCGGACGCTGGACGATCCTGCCGGAGCCCGACTCCGACCCGACCAAGCGCGCCCACGCGGCGGCCGAGCGGCTGCTGGACCGGCATGGCGTGGTCACCCGTGGCGCGGTGCAGTCCGAGCGCACCCCGGGCGGGTTCGCCGCCGTCTACAAGGTGCTCAGCGCCTTCGAGGAGTCCGGAAGGGCCAGGCGGGGCTACTTCGTCGAGGGTCTGGGTGCGGCCCAGTTCGGCACCGCAGGATCGGTCGACCGGCTGCGTACGTTCTCCCGGGTGGAGGCGGCCGACAAACCGGTCGCCCTCGCACTCGCCGCGACCGACCCCGCGAACCCCTACGGCGCCGCCCTCCCCTGGCCGGCCTCGGAGGAGGGCCACCGGCCCGGCCGCAAGGCGGGCGCGATCGCGGTGCTGGTCGACGGCGAGCTGGCGATGTACGTCGAACGCGGCGGCCGCACGCTGCTGACCTGGTCCGAGGACCCCAACCTCCTCGAACCGGCCGCCGAGGCGCTCGCCGAGGCAGTTCGGCGAGGGGCGCTGGGTCGGCTCACCGTCGAGAAGGCAGACGGCGCCCCGCTGCTCGGCTCCGGCGAGACGCCGCTGCGCCAAGCGCTGCAGTACGCAGGCTTCATCGCCACCCCGCGCGGTCTCCGGCTCACCTCGCCGAGCAGGTGAACCGATGCCTGAGGGGGACGCGGTGCTCCGGACCGCCCGCAGGCTCGACAAGGGGCTGGCGGGACAGGTCCTGACACGTACGGACTTCCGCGTCCCGCAGCTGGCCACCGCGGACCTCTCCGGCGGCACCGTGCGCGGGACAGTGACCCACGGCAAGCACCTGCTGACCCGGATCGACCACCGCACCGGCGAGTGGACCCTGCACACCCACCTGAAGATGGAGGGATCCTGGCGGATCCTCGAGGTGGGCCGACGCTGGCCCAAGCCCGGGTTCCAGGCACGAGTGGTGCTCCGCACCGAGAAGACCGAGGCGGTCGGCTTCCTGCTCGGCATCGTCGACCTCGTCCCCCGCGACCAGGAGGAGCGGCTGGTCGCCCATCTCGGCCCGGACATCCTCGCCGACGGCTGGGACCCGGACACCGCCATCGAACGCCTCGCCCGGCAACCGGAGCGGCCCCTCTTCGACGCGCTGCGCGACCAGACCAACCTGGCCGGGATCGGCACGATCTACGCAGCCGAGACCTGCTTCATCGCCGGGATCAACCCGTTGCGTACGGTCGCGGAGGCCGGCGACCGACTCCCACGGATCCTTCAGCGCACTCGCGACCTGATGCAGGCCGACTGGTCACGCTCCCGGCAGATGTGGGTCTACGGCCGCCGAACGTGCCGACGCTGCGGCGGCACCGTGACCGTGGCCAGGGTCGGCGAGCCGGGCAAGGAGCGCCCGGCCTACTACTGCGCGAGCTGCCAGGCGTAGAGCGCGCCCTAGGCCCCGTGGAGCAGCCGCATCCGGATCTGGGCGATCCGGACCCGGAGGTCACGCATCTGGCGGGCGACGTGCGCCCGCTCGCCAGGAGCGACCGAGGTGAACTCGTCGCGAAGGATGTTCAGGGTCTCCTCCAGCCCGAAGAGCTCGGCCTCGAGCAGGTCGAGGGAATGCGCGGCGCCCTCGAGACGCGGTGACGGCACCGTCAGGCCCGGAAGCTCGTTCTCGACTGCCATGCTCATCGCACCATCTCCCATGAACGCGCGGCCCCGGGTGGGCTCACGTCGGCATGGAGACGCGACCGTCCGTGTTGAGACACGGCTGCGGAAATCTCCCCCAGATTGGGGAAGGAATCAAGCGGCAGCGGCGTCGGCCGAGGCGCGGACGGGCATCCGGAGGATGGTGGCCTCTTCGAGAGCCACGGCGTCGGAGACGTCGCGAAGAACATCGGAGAGGGCAACGTCGAGGGCGCTGCAGAGCGAGGCGAGGAGCTCGGAGGAGGCTTCCTTCTGGCCACGCTCCACCTCGGAGATGTAGCCGAGGCTGACTCGCGCCTCCGCGGAGACCTCACGCAGGGTCATCCCACGCTCCAGCCGCTGGGCACGAAGCACCTCGCCGAGAAGTCGACGGAAGAGCACCATTGCGGTCAGCCTCCTACAGTTCACAAGTCACCGACATCTGGGTGACGTCTGGCTCCAACGCTACCTGACCCTTCGATGTTCCCGCCGAAGTAGTCCGAGTAGTTCATCAACAGCGAACAAACACGTATCACGCTGGATCTCCGCGCGCGAGCCCGACAGCCCGAGACGCGCAGTTGTTTCACCGTGCGGACCGGAAACTCCCACGTAGACCGTCCCGACGGGCTTTCCCTCCTGCTCCTCGGGCCCGGCGACCCCCGTGGTCGCCAGCGCGTACGTCGCCCCCGACCGTTCCCGTGCCCCCGCGGCCATCGCCGCGGCGCACTCCGCGGAGACCACCCCGACGGTCTCGATCACCGAGACGGGGACCCCGAGCAGCGTGTGCTTCAGCTCGGTCGCGTACGTCACGAAACCCCCGCGATACGTCTTCGAGGCACCCGGAGGCTCGGTGAGGAGCGCGGCCAGGCTCCCGGCGGTCAGGGACTCGGCGGTAGCCACGGTCGCACCGGCATCGCGCAGCGCGGCATGAAGCTCTTCGACAGCACTCATGCAGACGACGGTAGCGGCCCGGTCGTCGCAGTGACGACCG
>NZ_JBHWLY010000103.1:0-17023 GCF_042730435.1 Nocardioides sp. NPDC059952
GCCCACACCTCCCGGGTTGCTCTCGCCACGCCCCCGCCTCGCGCCACCGGGGGCCCTACCGCGGCCGCCGCGGGTCGAGCCCCGCCCGCTCGCGAGCGTGTCGAGACCAACACAGTCGCCGTAGCGCAACGAATCGCGGGGATCCTGGGGCTGCCGGAGGAGCAGGTGTTCGCGGCGTACGAGGATCCGCTGGCGAAGATCGCGCAAGAGGTGCGGCAGCCGGAGGGACCGAAGCCGGAGGACGCGGCGAACCGGGGCGACCTGAACGTCACCGAGCTCGACAAGGAGGTCACCGAGCCGGTCGGCTGGGTGATCCCGATCAACACCAACGACGGGGAGTGGACGAGCCCGCAGTGGCGGTTCCGGCGCGGACGGCTGGTGCTCGCGCCGGGGACGTCGGCGGTCGGGCTGCGGCTGCCGCTGGACTCGATCTCATGGCACGACCCGGAGTTCCAGGGCGAGCCGTCCTACCTGACCGCGGGCGAGCCGCTGGACCCCGAGATCCCGCAGGTGACCGTCACCGATCCCGACGAGGCGCCGACCACCGCGCTCGCGATCGAGGAGCGTGACGGGCTGGTCCACGTGTTCCTGCCGCCGACCGACCGGTTGGAGGACTACGCGACCCTGCTCCGGGTGATCGAACAGGCTGTCTCCGAAGCCGGCACCAGCGTCGTGCTCGAGGGCTACGGCCCGCCGCCCGACGCGCGTCTGGCCAGGCTGACGGTCACCCCGGATCCCGGCGTGATCGAGGTCAACGTCCAGCCGACGGCGAGCTGGGCGGAGCAGCGCGAGCTGATCACCACGCTCTACGAGCAGGCCAGACAGGTCCGCCTGTCGACGGAGAAGTTCGACCTCGACGGCCTCCACACCGGCACCGGCGGCGGCAACCACCTGACCCTGGGTGGCCGGACCCCGGAGCGCAGCCCGCTGCTCCGCCGCCCCGATCTGCTGGCCAGCCTGATCCGCTACTGGCAGCGCTACCCCTCCCTCTCCTACCTCTTCTCCGGCCGCTTCATCGGCCCGACCAGTCAGGCACCGAGGTTCGACGAGGGCCGTCCGGAGGCGGTCTACGAGATGGAGATCGCCCTCCAGGAGGTCGCCCGGATCACCCGCGAGCACCCCGAGCCCCGTCCGTGGCTGATCGACCGCGCGCTGCGCCACCTGCTCACCGACCTGACCGGCAACACCCACCGCGCCGAGTTCTGCATCGACAAGCTCTACTCCCCGGACTCGTCCCGAGGGCGTCTCGGCCTCCTCGAGCTCCGCGGCTTCGAGATGCCGCCGCACCCGCAGATGGCCCTCCTCCAGTCCCTCCTGGTCAGGAGCCTGGTCGCCTGGTTCTGGGAGGAGCCGTACGAGGAGCCTCTGATCCGCCACGGAAGCGCCCTCCACGAGGACTTCCTGCTCCCGCAGGGGTGCCTGCGCGACATCGAGGAGGTCGTGGCCGACCTGCGCCGCCACGGGATCCCGTTCGAGTCGCAGTGGCTGGCGGCGTACGCGGAGTTCCGGTTTCCGCGGATCGGGTTCGCGCGCGTGGCCCTGGACTCGACGACCAGTGTCGAGCTCGAGCTGCGGCAGGCGATCGAGCCGTGGAACGTGCTCGGTGAGGAGGCGACCGGCACCGGGACGGCTCGCTACGTCGACTCCTCGGTCGAGCGGGTCCAGATCTCGGCGAGAGGGATCGACCTCGACCGGCAGCTGGTGACGTGTCAGGGTGTTCCGGTGCCGCTGACCCCGACCTCCGTTCCGGATACCTTCTATGCCGGTGTCCGGTTCAAGGCATGGAGCCCGTGGTCGAGCCTGCACCCGAGCATCGACGTCCAGGCACCGCTCCACTTCGACGTCGTCGACATCGCCTCCGAGACCAGTCTCGGTGGCGCGACCTACCACGTCGTGCACCCGGGCGGCCGCAGCTACGACCACCCGCCGGTGAACGCCAACGAGGCCGAGGCACGGCGCGCGAGCAGGTTCGAGGCGCGCGGCCACACCTCCGGACGCCTGGACATCGCGGAGATGCGTGAGCGCGCGGCCCGGGCCACCACTCCTGACAACCCGCACACTCTCGATCTCCGACGGGCGGTGCGGTGACCGTCCTTCGCGAGTACGCCGACGCCCTCGGTCTCCTCGACGCGACCGACCAGCCCTACGACGAGGTCGTCGGGCCCGACGGCACCCTGCGCCCGGCCTGGAAGCCGATGGCCGAGACCGCCGTCTCGATCACGCCGGCCACGCTGAGCCGGATCGGCCACGACGTCGAGCGGTTCCTCGCCGACGACGGGGTCACCTACCTGCGCCCCGGCACCAAGCCCGAGCCCTGGCGGCTCGACCCGGTGCCGCTCGTCATCGACCCGGCCCAGTGGCGCATCCTCGAGGTCGGCCTGGCCCAGCGTGCCGAGCTGCTCAACGCGATCCTGGTCGACCTCTACGGCCCCCAGCGACTCCTGGCCGACGGGATCGTCCCGGCCGCGGTGATCTTCGGTCACCACGGCTTCCATCGCGTCGCCGCCCGGGCCAGCAACCACGACCCGCGACCGCTGGTGCTGGCCGCCACCGACCTCGGCCGCACGCCCGACGGCGAGTGGCGCGTCCTCGCCGACCGCACCCAGGCCCCCTCCGGGATCGGCTATGCGATGGAGAACCGCCGCGTGATCAGCCGGGTGCTCCCCGAGCTCCACCGCGACGCCGGGCTGCACCGGATGGAGCCCTACTTCGCCGCTCTCCGGTCCGCCCTCCTCGAGTCTGCACCCGGAGACCAGGCCGACCCCCGGGTCGTCGTCCTGTCCCCGGGCACCCACTCAGAAACCGCCTATGACCAGGCATTTCTCGCCTCGACCCTGGGTTTCCCGCTGGTCCAGGGTGCCGACCTGACCGTCCGCAGCGGCGAGGTCCTCATGCGCGGCCACGGCGACCGGCTCGAGCGGGTCGACGTCATCCTGCGTCGCGTCGACGCGACCTGGTCCGACCCCCTCGAGCTCCGCGGCGACAGCCAGCTCGGCGTGGCCGGCCTGATCGAGGCCGTACGCCGCGGCAACGTGCGGGTGGTCAACGGGTTCGGCGCCGGCGTACTCGAGAACCCGGGGCTCGCGCCCTACCTCCCCGCTGCCTGCGAGGCGCTGCTCGGCGAGCCGCTGCGGCTCGCGTCGCTCGGCACCTGGTGGTGCGGCGACCCGGCCCAGCGGGCGGAGGTCGAGCGGCGGCTGGACGCCGGGGACCTGGTGGTGCGCACGCTCGAAGGTGCCATCGTCACCGGCACCCCGGAGGAGCTCCGCACCAAGATCGCCACCGACCCCTACCGCTTCGTCGGCCAGGAGAGGATCACGCTCTCCCAGGCCCCGACCTGGGCGGAAGGGCGCGGCGCGGTCGGTCGGCCGCTGACGCTGCGTACGTTCTCGCTCCGCTACGGCTCGGCCTACCGCCCGCTGGTCGGCGGCCTGGCCTCGATCCGGGCCGACGAGACCGGGCTGCCGCCGTGCAGCAAGGACGTCTGGGTGCTCAAGGAGTCGCCGCAGGACGCCGACCAGGGCCTGGCCGACGTGCTGCCGATGACCCACACGCGCTCGGTCACGGTGCTCGTCCCGCGAGCGCTCGAGGACATGTACTGGTCGGGTCGCTACGCGGAGCGTGCCGAGGACCTCATCCGGCTCATCCTGGCCACGCACGTGCTCGCCGAAGACTTCAGGACCAGGCCGCGTACGTCCGGCGGCATCAGCCTCGAGGTGATGCTCAGCGCGCTCGACCGGCTGGGCGGGCACGGGCCGGCGGATGCCGATATCGACGCCGAGTTCCGGTCGATGCTGCTGGACGCCGACCGGCCGGGGTCGGCGGCGCAGTCGCTGGCCGGGATGCGGCAGGCCTTCAGCGGCGTACGCGACCAGCTCAGCCCCGACATGTGGCGGATCTTCTCCTCGACCGACCGAGCCGCCGAGGAGCTCCGGGTCAACCCGCACTCGCACCAGATCGCCGAGTCGGGCGCCGAGACGCTGCACGGCATCCTGGCGATGCAGGGGATCGTGGCGAGCATGATCCGCGACGAGGGCTACCACTCGATCCGGCTGGGCCGGTTCCTGGAGCGCGCCATGCAGATCTGCCAGCTCCTGCGCGCCACCACGACCGTCCGCCGCGGTCTCGAGGTCGATCGCGCGGTGCTCAACGCCGTCCTCGCCTCCGCCGAGTCCGCGGTCACCCACCGCCGCCGCTACCGGGGCTACGTACGCACCGGGGGAGTCCTCGACCTGCTGATCATGGACCGCGACAACCCGCGCTCGCTCGCCTTCTGTCTGAACGAGCTGCGGCTCCACCTCACCCAGCTGCCCGGCTCGACCGGCTCCTCCCGCCCGGAGCGGCTCCTCGACGACATCACCGACATGCTCGACCGCACCGAGGTCGCCGGCCTCGTCGCCATCGGCGGCGTCGGCCGCCCCAACCTGGAGTCGTTCCTCGACCAGGTCCACGCCCAGCTCGTCCGCCTCGCCGAGGCCATCAGCGACGTCCACTTCGCCACCGGCCCCGCCCCCCAGTCCCTCAACGCCCTCCCGGCGCAATCGCTCACTTGAGCATAGGTTGGTGGCATGGACAGGACGTCTGATCGCGAGCACGAGAAGATTTCCCCCGATCCGCCGCGGGGTCGCCGGGTCGTCTGGGTGGGGAAACGTCCTCCCGTCGAAGGTGGTCCGCTGGCGCTGCCAGGGGTTGTCGTGGATGACCTGCCAGACGGCTGGGCGTTCGTCTCGTGGCTCGACAAGGACGGCTGGTACTGCCCCGACGCGGTCTACGAGGTGAAGAACCTTCGAGTGGTCCCCGATGCGGAGTTCGAGGACTTGGTGCGCACCACCCGCGAGAGCCCTGGCTGGAATGGGATTCCGCATGATGAGGTCGGTGAGCCGGAACCTTCACCGTTTCACGTCGGTGACCTGGTCCGGTGGGTTGGTCCGGTGCTCGAGGATGACGCCTGGGACCCTTACTACGGTCCCTGGCGCCAGGGACAGGTCGTCCCCTGGCAACAGGGTCAGGCGGCGTACAACTATGCGACTGGACTGACCCGCCACCATCCGGGTCGGGTCGTTGAGCTCCGCGGTCTCTTCGGTGCACCGCGAGTGCGGTGGATCGACAAGGACGGCGAGCTTGATGGTCGAGGTTCCGTCAGCCACAGCGACCTGGAAGCGATCGACGAGACAGAAGCCCAGCGGCTCGCAACGCGACTCCGCCAGTCGGACTGGCCAGGATTCGTCGTGGTGCACGAGGAGTCCCTTTAAGCGCTTTCGCCCACTCGTGGCAGTGGGGGGCCGGATACGATGCCGCGGGTGAGATACCGGGTCAGCCATACGACGACGTACTCCTATGACGAGGATGTCACCAACTCGTTCGGCATCGCCCATGTCACCCCGCGGGAGCTGCCGCACCAGCATGTCGAGACCACTGACGTGGACATCACTCCGGCGCCCGCGGACCAGTCGAGCGACGTCGACTTCTACGGGAACACGGTGACGTACTTCCAGGTCCTCGAGCCGCATCAGCGGCTCGAGATCGCGGCGGTCTCCGAGGTCGAGGTCAGCACCCCGGTCTATGACGAGGCGAGCTTCGACCAGCCGTGGGAGCGGGCGCGGCCGCTGGTCGACCCGGGCCTGCCGGGCGCGTGGCGGGCGGCCGACCTGGCGGTGGCCTCGCCGCTCGTGGAGCACACCCGGGAGGCGTACGACTTCGGTGCCGTCTCTTTGACCGAGCAGCGCCCGCTCGTGGAGGCGGCGGAGGATCTGATGCATCGGATCCATGCCGGGTTCGACTACGACGACACCGCCACGACGGTCACCTCGACGATCCCGGAGATCTTCGAGGCGCAGGGAGGCGTCTGCCAGGATTTTGCTCACCTGATGTTGGCCTGTTTCCGAGCGCACGGGCTTGCGGCCCGCTATGTTTCCGGCTACCTCGCCACCACCCCTCCGCCGGGGAAGCCGCGGCTCGTCGGAGCCGATGCTTCCCATGCCTGGGTGGAGGTGTGGCTGCCCCACTACGGGGCAGACCTCAGCGGCGCGGGGACGGGCCAGTGGCTCGCCCTCGACCCGACCAACGACACCAGGGCCGACGATCGCTACGTGAGCGTCGCCTGGGGACGTGACTATGCCGATGTGCCTCCTGTGAAGGGGGTCATCTACACCGAAGCCACCACCTCGACCTTGACCGTCTCGGTCGATGTGGCCCCCGACCAGCAGGAGTGAAGTTACGGTGTTGCTCGTGGGACAGCCTCCGCAGCGGGCGAGCATCGTGACCCGCGGCAGCCGCTGGCGTCGCGGAGTACGCATCTCCGGACTGCTGGTGGTCGCCGCGGCTCTCGCCGCGCTCTCGCTCTGGTGGCTCGCGCGAGGCTCGGGTCCGGCCGAGGTCACCCGGGACTTCCTGGAGACGACCTCGGTCGCCACGCTCTACGAGCTCGCCTCCGAGGAGGGCGATGGGATCCTCGACGGTGGGGGCGCCAACGACATGGTGCGGGTCGCGGAGGGGAAGCGGACCTACTCCGACCCCAGCCCGCAGACGCTGACCAGGACCCTCGCGTTCCAGGAAGCCGTCGTCGAAGGTTCGCGCGCCATCGTCGGGGTGAGGGTCTCGTACGAAGCCGAGGACGGCAGCACCGTTCCGGATGACGGGTTGGTGGTCTGGCTGGCCAAGGTCGGCGACCACTGGCGCGTCGTCGACTGGAAGGTCGTGGCCGCCAGCGGATGATGGTGGCATGAGAGCGTTCACCTGTCGGGAGTGTGGCAACCGCCTCTACTTCGAGAACTCGGCGTGCGTCTCGTGTGGCACCCGGCTCGCCTACTCCCGCGAGGAGCGCGCGATCGTCCCGGTCTCACCCGAGGGCAGGTACGTCGACAGCGACGGCTACGTCTGGTGGGTCTGTGCGAACACGCTCGAGACGGGATGCACCTGGCTGGCCCGCATCGAGGGCGGGATCTGCTTCGCCTGCGAGCTGACCCGGACCCGGCCCAACGACGCCGCACCCGAGTTCGTCCAGCAGCAGTACTCCCTTGCTGAGCAGGCGAAACGTCACCTCGTGGTCGAGCTCGACACCCTCGGTCTGGAGATCCGGACCAAGGCCGAGGACCCTGACGAGGGGCTCACCTTCGACCTGCTGGCCAGCGACGGCGTCGCGTCCACCCCTGATGTGGTCATCGGTCACGACGGCGGCGTGATCACGATCGACCTGGCCGAGTCCGACGACGCCTACCGTGAGCACGTCCGGGCCACCCTCGACGAGCCCTACCGCACCCTGCTGGGCCACTTCCGGCACGAGGTCGGCCACTACTACGAGTGGCAGCTGGTCCGCGGGCCCGAGCTGATGGAGCGGTGCACCGAGGTCTTCGGCGACGAGTCGGTCTCCTACGAGGAGTCGCTGCAGCGTCACTACTCCGAAGGCCCGCCTGCCGGCTGGACCGAGAACTACATCTCGACCTACGCCACCATGCACCCCTTCGAGGACTTCGCCGAGACCTGGGCCCACTACCTGCACATCCGCGACACGCTCGGGTCCGCGGCGGCGTACGGGCTCGCCGACCCGGTGCCCGCCGAGATGCCGTTCCGGCAGGTCGTCACCGACATCTGGGTGCCGCTCTCGGCCGCGCTCAACGTGATCAACCGGTCGATGGGCCACGACGACCTGTACCCCTTCGTCATCCCGCCGGCGGTCCTGGACAAGCTCGACTTCGTGGCCTCGTTGGTGCGCGACGCGGGCTGAGCCGCGGGCCGATTCCGGCGGCCGATGCGTATCGGCACTCTATGCTCCGGACCATGACCGATACCGCCGTCGTCCCCGACGCCAAGGAGCGCGCCCGCCCCGAGTCGGAACGACTGTGGACGTCTGCAACCGTGATCACGTTCGTACGCACCATCGCGGCGGTCGTGCTGGCGGCGAGCGCCGCGTATCAGGAGAGCCTGAAGCTTCTGGTCATCGCGCTGGTCGTCTACTGGGTCGGGGACAGCCTCGATGGGGCGGTCGCCCGATGGCGTGATGAGGAGACGCGGATCGGCGGGGTGCTCGACATCTTCTCCGACCGTCTCTGCGCGGCGGCGTTCTACGTCGGGCTGGCGTTCCTGCAGCCGGACCTGTCGCCGGCGATCTTCGTCTACCTGGTGGAGTTCATGGTGATCGACTGCTTTCTCTCGATCTCCTACCTGGCCTGGCCGATCAAGAGCCCGAACTACTTCTATGTCATCGACCGGACGCTGTGGCGGTGGAACTGGTCCCACCCGGGCAAGGCGGTCAACTCGGGGCTCTTCGCGATCCTGCTGCTGGTCACCGGCTGGATGTGGGTGGGTCTGGTGATCGCCACGGCCCTGCTGGTCATGAAGTGCGTCTCGCTGGGACGGCTTCTCAGGATCGGCCTGCCCGTGCCTCGATGAGACTTCTGATCGGCACGCTCCTCTTCTGTCTCGGCTCGGCGCTCATCCCGGTGATGAACGCCGAGGGGTACCTCTCCGTCGTCGCCCAGAACTCTGACTGGTGGCCGGCGCTGCTCGGGTTCGTCGCCGGGCTCGGCCAGACCGGCGGCAAGGTGGTCTGGTACTACGCCGGCCGTGGATCCACCAACATCCCGTGGATCAGGAAGAAGCTCGAGTCGCCCAAGTGGCAGGACTCCTACGACCGTTGGTACGCGCGGACCTCAGGGCGCCCGGCTCTGGCCACCGCACTCCTGGCCACGTCGGGCCTCTCCGGCTTTCCGCCGCTCGCGGTGATGGCGGTGCTGTTCGGCGCCTTGCGGTTCAACCTGCCGATCTTCACGCTCACGGTGCTCATCTCCCGTGCGCTGCGGTTCTGGGTGATCCTGGAGGCCGCGGGCCTCGCCTGGAGATTCCTCTGAGCCGCTTCAGGATTCAACCACCACGTAGGGTGAGCCCATGCGGGAGAAGGCGACCTACGTCGAGCCAGGTAACGAGTTCAACCGGGACATGAACTACATCCCGGACCGGATCACGCGAGACGCGCGGACACCCGAGTTCGGGCCGAGTGAGGTGCCGTTGTGGCCGGTCGAGCCGGGACGCTACCGTCTCGTCGCGGCCGCCGCCTGCCCGTGGGCCAACCGGGCCATCATCGTCCGCAACCTGCTCGGGCTCCAGGACGTCATCTCCCTCGGCCTCGCCGGCCCCACGCACGACGCCCGGTCGTGGACCTTCGACCTCGACCCCGGCGGCGTCGACCCGGTGCTCGGCATCGAGCGGCTGCAGCAGGCCTACTTCAAGCGCTACCCCGACTATCCGCGCGGCATCACGGTGCCGGCGATCGTCGAGGAGGCCACCGGCAAGGTCGTCACCAACGACTTCCCGTGGATCACCCACGACTTCTTCCACGAGTGGACCGACTTCTTCGCCGACGACGCTCCCGACCTGTGGCCGCGCGCGCTCCGCGAGGAGATGGACGAGGTCGACAAGCGGGTCTTCACCGAGGTCAACAACGGGGTCTACCGGTGTGGCTTCGCCGGTTCCCAGGAGGCGTACGACGCGGCCTATGCCCGTCTTTTCGCTGCTCTCGACTGGCTCGAGGAGCGGCTCTCCGGGCAGCGCTACCTGGTCGGCGACCAGCTCACCGAGTCCGACATCCGGCTGTTCACGACGCTGGCCCGCTTCGACGCCGTCTACCACGGCCACTTCAAGTGCAACCGGCAGAAGCTCGTCGAGCTCCCCGCCCTGTGGGCCTACGCGCGCGACCTCTACCAGACCCCCGGGATCGGCGAGACCCTCGACTTCCCGCAGATCAAGCAGCACTACTACATCGTCCACACCGACCTGAACCCCACCCAGATCGTCCCCGCCGGCCCCGACCTCTCCGGTTGGGACGAGCCGCACGGGCGTGAGTCGCTCGGCTCAGACCACTAGTCGGTGCGTGGCCGTGTCGCGGTGATCAACCCGCGTTGGGGAGGAAGATGTGGCCGACGGCGGGGTCCGTCGATCCGTCGTGGAAGCCGGCGATGACGGCCGGGGCGTCCCCGAGGCCAGTGTGCTCGAGCAGCGTGATCGATGGCTGCTCCGTACCTCCCGCACGCTCGAGGAAGTCGCGCTCGTCGCGGCGATAGCGCTGCATGAACGCGCGCGACTGGCCTTCGGCCTTGTAGGCATCGAGCTGGAGGGCTGCGAAGAAGAAGACCGGAGCCGGTCCCACGAGGCTCTTGTCCTCCTCGGGGAAACCGTCGGCCTGAGTCGACCCGATGAGGCAGTCGAAGGCGAGCTGGTCACCGAAGTGCTCGTGAACTCGACGGCGCAGGTCACCGTCGCCCGACAGGTCGACGTAGACGGTCCGTTTGGTCCTGTCGATCGCCGTCAGATCGGCGTACTCATGTGCTGCGGCGTAGTGGCCGAGGCCCTTCACGAAGTCGATGTTGCGGGCCGAGGTGAGCGCGATCTTCTCGGCCGGCGAGTCGGCGAGGCAGTAGGCGGTGCCGTACGCCGTCTTGCTCGACGCGCTCGAGATCACGAACTGCTCGGCGTCGAAGAAGTCGCGATCACGGAGGTAGTCGGCGGCGGTGTAGGAGGTGATGAACAGAGCACGGAAGATGGCGGTGAGGCTGTCCAGGCGTGGATCGGAGTCCCGGGGTTCGAACTCGTAGAGGTTGTAGACCTGAGGCGTCCCGGTGCGGTGCTCGGCACCGTCGACGAAGCTGCGGGAGGTGACCGACGTCGGTCGCATCGTCAGATGGGTCGCGATGGGGAAGTAGCCGAAGACTCGCGTCCCCACCGGGAGGTCGGACGCCCTCGACTCGACGATCTCGGCGTGCCCCCACGCCGGCATGCAGCCGTACCCGGGCTGTTTCGCCGGGAACAGATTCCAGTAGCCCAGGGTGTCACCGTAGACCGCGTAGGTCATGTTGTTCGTCGTGAGAGCGATGCGTTCGATCCGCGCCGACACCTCACCCTCGGCGAGCGGCGGTCTCGGGACGTCTACCAGGTCGGCCACGCCAAGATCGCTCTTGAGCGACTCCACTCGGACACTTCGAGCCATCGGTTCCTCATCTCCTCGAGCTGGGCTCATCGGGTCCGATAGAAAGTACTAAGCGCTTGCTTAGTTGTCTACCGATGCCGGGAGTCGCTCGGCTGACGAAGATGTTCCTTCAGCCGGCGTAGTAGCCGCTGCGCTCTCGCTGCCTTGCAGCGCCGACCGCGCTGAAGTACGCCGAGGACGGCCGCAGCCACAGCAGGACCAGGATCGCGATCACCAGCAGCGGGTCGAGGACGGAGAGCACGACGTTGCCGGCCGACATCGGCATGGTCGCGCCGCCGAGCGCGGCGTTGCCGGCGATGTTGCCCACGCTCGACAGGCTGCCGGCCAACGAGAGCGCGCCGAGGACGGTGGCGACGATGCGGGCCCAGTTGCGGCCCTTCCCGTTCATGACCGCCATCCAGATCCACACGCCGAGCGAGATCACCGCGAGCACCGCTCCACCGATCTGGATGATCGGGACGAACACGTCCGCCATCTCCCGTGCCTCGAGGACCGACGGGTCGTACGTCGGCTGCTTCTCCATCTCCGTCACCAGCAGCGTCTTCATCTCGGTGGTGTCCATGGTGAGGAGGAAGACCATCGAGACGACGCTCAGCAGGCCGCCGATCCACATGCCGATCACGGCGTACGTCAGTGTCTTCGGCCGTTCGGCGGGAACCGTGGGCGGAGCGACGGCGGCGGGATAGGGCTGGTAGCCGTAGGGATCGGACATCTGTGCCTCCGTGGCCGAGTGTGGGGCCGTGACTCTAGCCACGAGCCGTCGTTCCGACCACCACAATTCCTCGCGGCCGAGTACCTTGGTGAGTGCCACGTGTCGCGGGTCACAAGTCCGTGCGCGGGCGCGTGCCAGCGGTGGCAACCCCACCCCGTGTGAAGGAAGTGTGATGACTGAATTTCTGGATCCGAGTCCCAGCCACACCGACATGGTGCAGCTGCTGAACCCCGAGGGAGAACGGGTCTCGCACCCGGACTTCGAGTTCTCACCCGACCGACCTGAGGACGAGGCCGTACGCGGCTTCTACCGCGACATGGTGCTGACCCGCCGCCTCGACGTCGAGGCCACCGCGCTGCAGCGCCACGGCGAGCTGGGCCTGTGGGCACAGCTGCTGGGCCAGGAGGCGGCGCAGATCGGTGCGGCCCGCGCGCTCGCACCCCAGGACTTCGTCTTCCCGACCTACCGCGAGCACGGTGTGGCCTGGTGCCGCGACGTCGACCCGATGCAGCTGCTAGGGCTCTTCCGGGGCACCGACCAGGGTGGCTGGGACCCCAACGAGCACAACTTCGGGCTCTACACGATCGTCATCGGCGCCCAGACACTGCACGCGACCGGCTACGCGATGGGCGTGCAGATGGACGGCCTCGTCGGCACCGGCGACCCTCTGCGGGACACGGCCGTTGTCGCCCACTTCGGTGATGGCGCCTCCTCGCAGGGCGACGTCAACGAGGCGATGGTCTTCGCCGCCTCCTACAACGCCCCGGTCGTCTTCTTCTGCCAGAACAACCAGTGGGCCATCTCCGAGCCGGTCGAGCAGATGGTCAAGGTGCCGCTCTACAAGCGCGCCCAGGGCTTCGGGTTTCCTGGGATCCGCGTGGACGGCAACGACGTGCTGGCGACGTACGAGGTGATGAAGTCGGCGCTCAAACGGGCCCGTGAGGGTGGTGGGCCGACGATGATCGAGGCCTACACCTACCGGATGGGTGCCCACACGACGACCGACGACCCGACCCGCTACCGGGTCTCCGACGAGGTCGAGGCGTGGAAGCTCAAGGATCCGATCGCCCGGGTCGAGGCCTATCTGCGCCGCGGTGGTGGCGCGTCGACCTCCTTCTTCGCCAAGGTGGAGGCGGAGGCCGAGGAGTTCGGTGAGCGCCTGCGCGCCGGGATCCACGCCCTGCCCGAGCCCGATCCCGTACGCCTCTTCGACAACGTCTACACCGAGCTGCCGCCGGAGCTGCAGGAGCAGCGTGACGGTTATGCGGCGTACCTCTCCTCCTTCGAGCCCGAGGGGGCCTCGCGATGACGAAGATGACGCTGGCGAAGGCGCTCAACGCGGGGCTCCGACGCGCGATGGAGGACGACGACAAGGTCGTCCTGATGGGCGAGGACATCGGCCGGCTCGGCGGTGTCTTCCGGATCACCGACGGGCTGCAGAAGGACTTCGGCGAGGCACGGGTCATCGACACCCCGCTGGCGGAGTCGGGGATCGTCGGGACGGCGGTCGGGCTCGCGCTGCGGGGCTACCGGCCGGTGGTGGAGATCCAGTTCGACGGGTTCGTCTACCCGGCCTACGACCAGATCGTGTCGCAGGTGGCGAAGTTCCACTATCGAAGTGGCGGGCGGGTCGCGATGCCGATGGTCATCCGGATCCCGTTCGGCGGCGGCATCGGGGCCGTCGAGCACCACAGCGAGTCGCCGGAGGCGCAGTTCGCGCACACCCCTGGTCTCAAGGTGGTGGCGTGCTCGGATCCGGTCGACGCCTACTGGATGATCCAGCAGGCGATCTCGCATCCGGATCCGGTGATCTTCCTGGAGCCGAAGCGGCTCTATCACTCGACCAAGGCCGAGGTCGACGTCGATGCCACGCCTGGTCCGCTGTTCGCGTCCCGGGTGACGCGGCCCGGCACCGACCTGACGATGCTGGCCTACGGACCGACGTTGAAGACCGCGCTGACCGCCGCGGAGGCGGCCGCGGGGGAAGGGAAGTCGGTCGAGGTGATCGACCTGCGGGCGCTCTCGCCGCTCGATATGGCGCCGGTCTATGAGTCGGTGCGGCGTACCGGCCGTGCCGTCGTCGTCCACGAGGCCCACGTCAACCTCGGCCTCGGCGCCGAGCTCGCCGCCCGGATCACCGAGACCTGCTTCCACTCGCTGGAGGCGCCGGTCCTGCGGGTCGGTGGCTTCGACACGCCCTACCCGCCGGCCCGAGCGGAGGAATTCTTCCTCCCCGACCTAGACCGGGTCCTCGATGCCGTCGACAGGAGCCTGGCATGGTGAACGAGTTCCGCCTTCCGGACGTGGGTGAAGGCCTCACCGAGGCCGAGATCGTCGAGTGGCACGTCGCTGTCGGCGACGTCATCAAGGTCAACGACCCCGTCTGCGACATCGAGACCGCCAAGTCCGTCGTCGAGCTCCCCTCGCCCTATGCCGGAGTCGTGCAGGAGCTGCTCGTCGAGGTCGGCGCCGAGGTCCAGGTCGGCACCCCGATCATCCGCATCGGCGACTCCCTCGCCGAGACGTCAGCCCCGTCGCCCGAGACGTCGGCCCCGTCGCCCGAGACGTCAGTCCCGTCGCCCGAGACGTCAGCCCCTGAGTCGGAGGAGCACGAGAAGCCGCTGACGCTGGTCGGCTACGGCTCCAAGGAAGACGCAGTCGTACGCCGCACCCGCACCGTCTCCGCCCCGGCCGCCGCCGCGGGCACCGGTGTGCTGGCCAAGCCGACTGCCCGAAAAGCCGCCCGGGACCGCGGGATAGATCTATCCGGCGTCACGCCCGCTCGGGAAGACGGCGTGATCACGACCGCGGATCTCGACTCTGTTGGTTTCGACACGGGTTCCTTCGTACCTCAGGAGCCCGGCTCAACCAGCGGGGGCGGTGAGCGTCGCGAGCCGATCAAGGGTCTGCGCAAGCAGATGGGCCAGGCGATGGTCGACTCCGCGTTCACGCTGCCGCACGTGACCATCTGGACGACGATCGACGTGACCCGTACGTCCGAGCTGGTCGCCGGCCTCAAGGCCAACCGCGACTTCGCCGAAGTCCGCGTCAGCCCCCTGCTGGTCGTGGCCAAGGCGACGCTGCTGGCGATGCGACGTACCCCGATCATCAACTCCTGGTGGGACGAGGCCGCCCAGGAGATCGTGTTCAAGGAGTACGTCAACCTCGGCATCGCCGCCGCGACCCCGCGAGGTCTGCAGGTGCCGAACGTCAAGGGCGCCGACCGGATGTCCCTGGTCGAGCTGGGCGCCGCGATCAACGAGCTGACCGCGACCGCCCGCACCGGCAAGACCCCTCCCGCCGACCAGGCCGGTGGGACGTTCACGATCACCAACATCGGTCCGTTCGGCATCGACGGCGGCGCCCCGATCATCAACCCGGGCGAGTCCGCGATCCTCTCCGTCGGCGCGATCAAGCGCCAGCCCTGGGTGGTCGGCGAAGGTGACGACGAGCGCATCGAGCCGCGCGACGTCTGCACCCTCGCGCTCAGCTTCGACCACCGCCACATCGACGGCGAGGCCGGCTCCCGCTTCCTCGCCGACGTGGCCAGGATCGTCGGCGACCCGAGCGCGGCCCTGTTGTTCTGATCCACGTTCGACAATCGCCCCACAGAACACCAATTCGCTACCCGACCGGGTATCGGATCTGGCACCATCCTCAGGCCCGCGCTGACGCGGGCCTGAGGATCTTCTGGAGGCAGGAATGGTGCTCCTGACGGGGCGCACGCTGCTTGCCGGGATCGTCGCGATGGCCGCCTCGGCGACCGTACTCGTGGCGAGTCCCGCGAGCGCGGCGACAACATCCACCGGCGTACGCTGCACGATCGTCGGCACATCTGGCGGTGACGTCCTGAAGGGCACGTCTCGCCGCGACGTCATCTGCGGCCGGGGTGGCGGCGACATCATCTACGCCAAGGGTGGCGACGATCTCGTCGACGCCGGATCGGGCGGGGATCACGTCTACGCCGGCTACGGCGCCGACCGGGTGCTCGGCGGGAGCGGCGAGGACTGGATCCATGGTGATGGCGGTCCGGACAGTCTCAACGGCGGCACCGGACAGGACAACATCTGGGGCGAGGACGGCGGTGACGTCATCTCTGGTGGCGACCACTTCGACGTGATCTCCGGCGGGGCAGGGGCGGACCGCATCTACGGGGGCGCCGGCGGGGACAGCATCAACGGCGGGACGAGCGGAGACGCGATCTCCGGAGGCACAGGATCCGACTCCATCAGCGGCGCAGACGGCAACGACTCGGTCTCCGGCGGAGACGGCAACGACCGGATTGCCGGCAACGACGGCGACGACCAGCTCCATGGGAACAACCACCTGGACACCGTCAGCGGTGGGGCGGGTCAGGACCGGCTCTGGGGCGACAGTGGTGACGACACCCTCAACGGTGGCGACGGCAACGACAAGCTGACCGGTGGGACCGGAGTGGACGACGTCCACGGCAATGCCGGCACCAACACCTGCTACTACGACGTCTACGACATCTTGAGCGGCTGTGGCTACGACAAGGCTCCGCCGAGCATCGCGTCCGTCACAGCGTCTCCGTCGACCGTCGACACCACTTCAGCGGACGCGAAGGTGAAGGTGCGAGTGCACGCGACGGACGACCTCAGTGGCGTCAAACGGATCCAGGGCCATTTCGTGGCCTCTTCCGTCAACGGCTCCATCTACATGGCCACCATGTCCCTCGTGTCCGGTGGCACCCGAGACGGATGGTGGGAGTACACCCTCACCGTTCCGCGGTGGACGCCAGCCGGGCCGATGGAACTGCAGTTGTGGGTCATGGATCGTCATGGGCGCGAGGTCGGGCTCACTCGCGACATCCTGACCGTCACGAACACGGATCCTGACTCCGATGTACCCACGGTGAGCATCTCAGCGCTCACGCCGACGAGCATCGATGTCAGGACGGCGTCAAAGAAGGTCAAGGTGTCGGCCCGGGTCCGTGATGCCAAGTCCGGAGTGGATAGGGTCGGTATCTGCCTTACGCGACCGGGAACCTCCGCGCCTTCGGACCCTTTCTACATCAGCGTTGCCTGTGAAGAGTCGGTCACGCGTACGTCCGGGACGGTTCGAGACGGAGTCTGGACCACGTACCTCACGATTCCGAAGGGATCGGTCGGTGGTGTCTACAACGTCGATGTCTACGTCGAGGACCGCATTGGCAACGTTGCCGATTGGATGGGCCCGGAGGCGTACAAGCAGTTCGTGAACAGCGGCGGGAGTTGGCCCGTCGAGGTGTACGAGCTCGACGCTGCGATGAGCCGACTCCGGGTGCAGGGCACCGCCGGGTAGTACGAACCTGCCGAGGCGTCAGCAACGCC
>NZ_JBHWLY010000104.1:0-16417 GCF_042730435.1 Nocardioides sp. NPDC059952
GACCGCGAAGCGGCCGGCGAAGCCGGCGCCCGAAGGGCGTCCTTGACGCGGCACGTGATCGAGAAACACTCAAAGCAAGGGTCGGCGGCGAACCCTGCAACGAAGCACAGTCGCCAAGCGAGCTCTCCCGAGCAAGAGGACCGTGTTGGTCTCGACACGCCTCCGCCTAGCGGCTCCGGCGGCTCGACCAGCGGGGAAAGCCCAGCGGCCACACCAACAGGAACCGTCAGCGCCCAACTGCGTAACCCTGAGCCCCCCGAGCATTGGCAGCAGCAGAAAGCGTGCCGGTGTCCGGATCACGAGTGACCGCAGAGAGCCGCCCAAGAGACCAGTCGCCGCTCAGCTCGACAACATGACCCCGACGCCGCAGCCCGTCGACGACAGAAGCACCGAGGCGGTCTTCGAGCACCGCACCGCCAGGGGTCCAGGTCCGCGGCCAGAAGGACCCAGGGAAGGAGGTTGAGTGGAGCGCGGGAGCGTCGATGGCCTCCTGCGGCGAGTAGCCGCCGACGATCGTTCGCAGCAGGTAGAGCAGCTGCCACTGGTCCTGCTGATCGCCTCCGGGGGACCCGACGGCGGTGACGGCGTGCCCCTCACGCAGGACGAGTGTGGGCGTGAGGGTCGTGCGCGGTCGGCGGCCAGGAACCAGGGTGGAGGGCAGGCCGGGCTCGAGCCAGGTCATCTGCAGCCGGGTGCCGAGGCAGAAGCCGAGCTCGGGGATCGTCGGCGACGACTGCAGCCACCCGCCCGAGGGGGTGACCGCGATCATGTTGCCCCAGCGGTCGGCGACGTCGATGTGGCAGGTGTCGCCGCGGGTCACACCCTCGCGCGAGACGGTTGGCTCCCCCACACCGGAGGCGGCTGCGGCCGGGTCGTAGGTCTCGCGCAGCGGCGGGAAGGTCGTCGCACCCAGCCCTGGCCTGACCTCGGCCGAGGCGACATCGGTGATCAGAGGGCGGCGGCCGGCGGCGTACTCCTGGGAGAGGAGGGTCTCGATCGTCGCCGGGTCGGCACCGTCGCCGTAGTGCGCGTCGCGGTCGGCGAAGGCGAGCTTGGTCGCCTCCAGGATCGTGTGTGCGCCGTCGGGGTTGCTCGGGTCGAGCAGCGCGTCGTCGAGCGGCTCGAGCAGGTTGAGGGTCTGCAGCAGTACCGGCCCCTGCGTCCACGGCCCGGCCTTCGCGATCGTGTGGCCCCGGAACTCCGTCGTCAGCGGCTTCTCGTACGCAGCCGAGAACCCGGCCATGTCGGCCGCCGTGATCACCCCGGAATGATCGGTTCCGGAGGAGTGGCGGTGCGGGGTGCGTACGAACTGCTCGATCGCCTCGGCGACGAAACCGCGCCCCCACGCGGCCCGCGCCGCGTCGATGCGCTCCTCACGGGTCACGGCACCGTCACCGGCGGCCACGAGGCGATCGAGCACGGCGGCGTAGGCCTCATTGCGGACCATCGTGTCCGGCTCAGGCAGCTCGCCGTCGACGAGCCAGTGGGCGGCCGAGGTGGGCCAGTGGTCGCGGAACAGGTCGGCGACGGCCGCGATCGTGGAGACAGCCCGGCCCAGGATCGGGTGGCCGTTGCGGGCGTAGTCGATGGCGTAGGCGAGCACCTCGCCCAGCTCCCAGGTGCCGTGGTCGCGCAGCAGCATCAGCCAGGCCTCGACCGCGCCCGGCACGGCGGCGGCGAGCGCGCCCGAACCCGGGACCAGCTCGAGCCCCTCGGCGCGCATGTGCTCGACCGATGCCGCCGCGGGCGCCGGCCCCTGGCCCATCAGCACCGTCGGCGCACCGTCGGCAGGAGCGAAGATCCCGACCAGGTCACCGCCCGGCCCGTTGAGGTGGGGTTCGACCACGTGCAGCACGAACCCACCCGCGACCACGGCGTCGAAGGCGTTGCCGCCGCGCTCGAGCACCGCCTGCGCGGCACCGCTGGCCAGCCAGTGCGTGGAGCCGACCATGCCGAACCTCCCCAGCAGATCGGGACGGGTCTTGAACGCGGCGGGAGGGGTGTAGGCGGAAGGCACACCCTCAGGTTACGAGCGCGTGTCGGGCATCATGTCCGCGGCCCGGTGCCGGGATAGGGTCGCCCCATGAGCGCACCAGCGGTACGGGGCCGCCTGCAGTGGTCAGTGGTTGTGCCGATCCTCGCCGTGGTGGTGCTGGTGTTCTCGTGGCCCCGCCACGACCACTGGACGATCCTGGCCGTGGTGGCAGCGGTGCTGATCGGTGCCGTGCTGAGCGCGGTCCATCACGCCGAGGTCGTCGCCCACAAGGTGGGTGAACCGTTCGGGTCGCTGATCCTCGCGGTCGCCGTGACGGTGATCGAGGTCGGGCTGATCGTGATGCTGATGACCAGCGGGGGCGACAACACCAGCACCTACGCCCGCGACACCGTCTTCGCGGCCGTGATGATCACCCTCAACGGCATCGTCGGGCTCTCGCTCATGGTCGGTGCCCTCAAGCACGGGCTGGTCAGCTTCAACGCCGCGGGCACCGGCTCGGCGGTCGCCACCGTGATCGCCCTGGCCGGTCTCACCCTGGTGCTGCCGACGTTCACGACGTCGGCGCAGGGCCCGCAGTACTCACCGTCTCAGCTCGCCTTCGCCGCCATCGCGTCGCTGGCGCTCTACGTCGCCTTCCTCTTCACCCAGACGGTCCGCCACCGCGACTTCTTCCTCCCCGTCACCAGCGACGAGCACGGCCGGATGACCGGGCTGGTCGACCTCGACGACGACGGCCACGCCGACCCGCCGTCGACTCGCGAGGCCGGCCTCAGCCTGGCTCTGCTCCTGGTCTCCCTCATCTCCGTGGTCGGCCTCGCGAAGGTCCTCTCCCCCACGATCGAGAGCACCGTCAAGAGCCTCGGATTCCCCTACGCCGTCGTGGGCGTCGTGATCGCCCTCCTCGTCCTCGCCCCCGAGTCGATCGCGGCGGTACGCAACGCCTCCCGCGACCGGGTGCAGGTCAGCCTCAACCTCGCCTACGGCTCGGCGATGGCATCGATCGGTCTGACCATCCCCACGATCGCGGTCGCGATGATCTGGCTCAGCGGCCCCCTCGAGCTCGGCCTCGCGCCCACCCAGATCGTGCTGCTGGTGATCACCGTCTTCGTCACCGGTCTCACCGTCGTCCAGGGCCGCGTCTACGCCCTGCAGGGCTTCGTCCACCTGGTCCTGCTGGCCGCATTCCTGTTCCTCTCGATGCAGCCCTAGCCGGTCACGAGGCCGGGACCTCCTCGAGACCCACTTCGAGCTTCGGGAACGAGTGGCCCTCGGCGTCCTTGAGCACCGTGTATTGCACGTCGACGTGGGGCTCGATGGCGCTGTGCTTGTCGTTGGGGGCGCCGATGACGAGCTGGAAGCCGAGACCTCGCCAGGCACCGATCGCGCGGCCGGTGAAGCGGGCGTCCGCCTTGATCAGCGCCTCGTCGAGGAAGACCGGTGCGTAGCGCGGCCGGTCGGCGCCGGCGTCGCCGAGCTGGTAGCGCAGCGCCGCGCCGACGATGAAGGCGACCAGCTCCTGCGACTCGCCGCCGGACTTCTCGCCGATGTGGTCGTAGAGGGCGACGTGCTCACCGCTGTCGGCGGTGACCTTCTCGGCGCTGACCCGAACGTGGTTGCGTACGTCGATCAGGTCGGCGAAGTCGGGTGCGGTGCGGCGCATGCGGTCGATGAGCCGCGACATCCGGTTGTAGGCCTGCTCCCGGGTGTCGTTGGCCGAGGCCTTCTCGATCAGGTCGCGCACCGCGCGGAGCTCCTTGCGGAAGCGGCCGCGCACCGCCGACTGGCCCTCCTGGGTGTCGATCCGCAGCCGGTGGCCGTCGTCGTTGAACGGCAGCCCGGCGAGGATCTGGTTGATCGGGTCGATCCGGTCACGGATCTCACGCACGGCCCGCGACAGGGTCGAGTCGAGGTTGGTCAGGTCGTTGCCCGACAGCTTGAGCAGGGAGTCGCGCCACTCGACCTCCAGCTCGTGCAGGCCGCTGGTCTGCAGCTCGTCGAGGAGACGGTCGAAGTCGGCGTAGGAGGCATCGGGGTCGGTGTGGAGGTTGGGGTTGGGCCAGCGCTCGAGGAAGGCCTCGAAGGTCTGCCGCAGCTGGGCGCGGGCGGCCCCGATCGTCTCCTGGGCAGCGGCGCGGTCGGTGTCGAGGCTCTCGCCCGCCCGGGCGAAGACGGCATCGAGCTCGGCGAGCGCGTCCTCGCGCCGGCCGGCATCCTCGCCGCCGGCCGCCTTGAAGAGCTGCTCGAGATAGTCGGCCTGGGCCGAGGCGACCTCGGTGCCCGACGCAGCCGCGTCCTCCAGCGCGTCCTTGGCCCGGTCGACCTGCTCGACGACGTCGCTCCAGCGCTCGTCGAGGTCCCTGACGGTGCTCTTGGCAGCGCCGATGCCCTCGCGCAGCGAGTCGACCTTGGCGCGAGCGCTCTTCAGCCGCTCCTGGATGGTGGCGATCTCCGGGTTGTCGGCGGTGACCTCCTCGATCACCGCGGCCCACCGGTCGCGTTCCGCGGTGGCTCCGGCGATGTCGACCTGGTCCCACGTCAGCGCGGAGACCGCCTTGAAGGACGTACGCCGCAGGTCGAGGTCCTTGATGGCGCGCTCGGCCTCACCGACCCCCACCTTCGCCGCCTCCGCGTCCGTGCGGGCGGTCTCAAGGAGCTCGGTGAGCTCGGCGACGCGGCGGGTGTTGGTGAAGCCGAGCACGTTGCCGCCGCCGTGGCCGCCGTGGGCGCCGCGGGTCCCCTGGGAGACCTGGCCGGTGACGGTCAGGGCCATCCGGTGCTGGCCGAGCAGCGCGGGCGTCTGGACGCAGACATAGCCGTGCCGCTCCGTCAGCCGCTTCTTGAGCCAGCCGGTGAACACGCCCCGGCGGTAGTCCAGGCGTCCCGGCAGGGTGCCCTCGTCGAGACCGTGCCCACCGTCCTTCAGGCCGGTCGGGACCGCCTCGTAGCGGATCCGCGTGCGCTGCCGCACCGACTCGATCGCCGCCCGGAAGGCGCCGACGTGAGCGGCGTCGACCAGCATCGTGGTCGCGAAGCCGCCCAGCGCCAGGTTGAACGCCTCGCGCCAGGCCTCGTGCTCGGTGCGTACCTCGACCAGCTCGCCGACGAACGGCATCTCCGCCGGGCTGAGCCCGGCGGCCTCGGCCAGCACCGCACGCGCCGCGCGCAGCGGCTCGGGGATGTTGTTCTTCGTCTTCTCGGCATCGGCGAGATCGCCCTCGAGCCGGCCCACCTGGCCGATTGCATCGGTCTCGGCCGAGCGAGCCGCTGCGTAGGCGTTGAGGGCGGTCGTGCGGGCATCGTCATCGACCAGGGCCTCTTGCGCGCTCGCCCGGAGGCCCTCGAACTCGCCAGGGGTCGTGGCCACCGCCCCGAGGACCGCCAGCTCCTTGTCGAGCGCCTCGCGGGCGCGGCGTACGTTGTCCACCCGGGTCTCGGCGGACCTGATCTCGCGGGTGGCCTCCTCGAGGCGCCGGCCACCGGAGGCGGCGACCGTGACCGCGAGCCCGTCGCGCTCGGACTCGGCGGCGTCGATGAGCGCCTGCTTCTCGGCCACCGCCTTCTCCGCGGCGCTCTTGCGGGCGCTGAGGTCCGCCTCCAGCTCGCTGAGCAGGTCGACCCGCTTGCCGGCACGCCAGAGCCCGGCGGGGGTGGCCTCGTCGCCGAAGACACCGATCCCGTCGATCACCTCGAGCCTGGCGGCGGCGTCCTCGATCGCTGCCCGGTGCTCGCGGATCGGGGTCAGCGCACGCACCTGCTGCTGGGCGGTGACCATCCGGTCGCGGGTCGCGGAGAGCTCGTCGAAGTGGGCGACGACGCCGTCGGCGGTCGCCAAGGTCTCGGGCTCCTCGAGCACCATCTTCTTGTAGAGGTCGTCGACCGTGGTGATCTGCTGCCCCGCCTGGATCCTTCCCAGCAGGTTGACAGCCTTCTCCCCGTCTCCCGCGGCACCGATCCCGAGCGCGGAGTGGATCCGCGCGGTGAAGTCGCGGTCGGTGTCGATCGGGGTCAGGCCGACCTCGGAGACCGAGGTGCGCGTGAACCGGTGAGCGGCCGCCGGCTCCAGAGAACGTACGTCGAAACCCGCCTCGGCCACGGCACGGAGCTTGGTCACGTCGTCGAGGTTCTTGGCGGACGCGGGAACGTACCAGGCACGGACCGCGGTGAAGCGAGCGCCGGTCTGGTCCTCCCAGGTCATCGCGATCGCCGACCAGGTGTCGCGACCGTCGCCGCGCAGCACCCGGATCTTGGTGCCCTCGGCGGTCTTCGCCTCGTCGATCTTGCCGCGCGCGTAGGAGAGGATGTTGCGCTGGTCCTGGCCGCGCGGACGGCCCACGACCCCACCGTTGGAGGCGCCGTTGAAGGGCGTCGTGTGCGGCATGATCAACGCGATGTAGGCGTCCATCAGCGTCGACTTGCCCGACCCGGACCCTCCGGTGAGCAGCGTCGCGGTCGGCGAGAAGCGCACCCGGTGGGCACCGTCGTAGCCGCCCCAGTTGACCAGCTGCAGCTCGCTCGCGACCCACTGCCGGCCGGTCGAGCGGGCGGGGATGAGGCCGAAGAGGCTGTCGATCATGTTCACTGCTGGTTCTCCTGCTCCTTCAGCCATGCCTTGAGCTCGGCGAGCTTCTCGACGCTCAGCACGATCTCGACGAGCGGCGTGATCCGGAAGCGGTCCTCGGACTCCTCCTCGATCAGCCCCTCGCGGGCGAGCCGCTCGACCGCCCGGCGGATCTCGCGGCGCGCGGCGGCGTCCCCGCTGGCGACGTCGAAGTAGGTGAGCACGGTCTGCTCCAGCTCGTCGGCGTCCACCCGTGCGGAGTTCTCCCCCGCGCCTCGCTCGCGCTGGAAGACGGTGCGCAGGTGGACCAGCACGAGCGTCTCGGCACGCGAGTAGGCGTCGTCCTTGAGGAGCACCGGCACGTCCAGCTCCTCCGAGCGCACCTGCCGCTTGTAGGCGATGCCGCGGTCGTGGTCGACGACGAGCCGCACGAACAGGTCGTGGAGCCGCGACTCGATCACCGCCTGGTGGTCGAGCAGCGTACGCCACTGCCGCGGGCTCCGCTCCGCGGTGATGAACCGGCGGCGCAGCAGCTGGACCAGCACCCGGCGTATGTCGGCGTCGAGGACGCCGCGGTCGCCGACGAAGAGCTCGGTCGGGTCGTCCTCCATCGAGACGGGCTCGATGAAGCCTTCCGGCTCGCTGCCGTAGGCGACCGCCTCGGTCTCGGTCTCACTCAACGCCCATCCCCTTTGCCAGTCCCCTCACCGTCTGCCTTCATCCTCACCCCGCCGAACGCGAACCTCCGGCGCACCCCGTCCGCGCGGACCGCCTCGATCGTGGCGATCTCGCCCGTCTCGTCCATGCCGCGCCGGTGGGCGATCTCGAGCAGCCCGAGCAGGTCGACCGGTCGCCGGATCTCCTCCGGCGCGGCCGCGAAGACCTCGGCCACGTCGACCGGCCCGCCGGGACGAGCAGCCAGGTAGGCGTCCAGATGGGCCTCGATCGCCCGGTAGCCCGGGCCGCCCCAGGCCTTGGTGTCCTCGACCGCGCTCTCCACATCTCCCCAGTCGGCTAGCGGTGCCGGCGGTTCCGGTGGTCGCAGCTCACCGACCGACTGGCGCAGGTGAGCGAGGTCGGCGACGGGCAGCCGGCGCAGCGGCTCGACGGACTCGGCCGGCCGCGAGGACGGCATCCATGCCTGGAAGCCGACCATCACATCGCGCAGCAGGTCGTCGACCTGCCGGTCGCGGGCCGGGTCGTGCGTACGCACCTGGGTGGTGATCACGTGGGATGCGGTCTGCTGGGCGGCCAGCACCTCGGCGACGCCCGTCTCGATCCGGCGTCCGACCGCGGCCAGCTCGGCCCGCTCGGGTGGACCCATCGCCTGCGTGAACCGGTGTCGCAGCACGGTGTGCAGGTTGGTCGCCAGGTCGTCGAGACGCCGTGGGTCTCCGACCATCCGCAGCGCACCGGCGAACGCCTTGCCCTCCGGGGTGGAGGCCATCACGTCCTTGCCGCGCTGCAGGTACTCGCGCAGGACCTCGCCTGCCGGACGTACGTCCTGGCGCAGATCGGTGACCACGTCACGCTGCATCGCCCGGATCGACTCGACCACCCGCGCGAAGTCGGCCGGGAGCTCACGGGTCAGATGGAGGATGTTCTCGGCCTGCTCCAGCAGGGTGTCGTCGTCGACGGCGTCGACCACGCCGGTGCGGTCCAAGCGCGCGATCTCGGCGCGGCGCTCGGAGATCTCCTCGGTCAGCCGCGCCACCCGGGTCAGCACGTCGGGGTCGGCGTCCAGGGCGAGCCGCTCGACCGCCTCCAGCAGCGTCCTGACCCGCGACTCCGAGACCCGCGCCCGCGACCCGCTCGCCCGTCCGGCGATCTCCAGGGCACCCACCGCATGCGCGGAGAGCCGGTAGACCTCGTCCTCGCCCTCGATCTGGCGCAGCAGCCACCCGGCGCGCACCCATTGGCGGCACAGCTCGCGCGCGGTGCCGACCGGGAGCATCACCTCGCCGCCCTCGCCCTCGGCATGGCCGGTGGCCCGGAGCCGGTCGAGCATGTCGCCGATCTCGGCGTGCGCGTCGGTCACGGGCACCGAGGATCGCTCAGAGGTGAAGGTCACCGAGAGCACCGCCACCACGAACGGCGCGAACCGTCCGTGCAGGAGGTCGAGCATCGGGTTCTTGAAGGCGGCCAGAGCCCCGGCGTACGCCGCCTCGACGCGAGTGTCACTCATCGGCAGATACCGTACGTGGCAGCACCGACAACACCACAACCTCCAGCACACGCGCGGACGTACCGAGAAATCGGTTGCCGCCTACCGCATAGTTATCCCATGCGGGTTCGTCCTCTTCCTGTCGTTGTGGCCGCGATGGCCCTGATCGCACTCTCCGGCTGCGCCGGCAGCTCCGAGAGCCCGGGGTCCGCGGGGAAGGGCGAGTCGGCCAGCGCCTCGCCGTCGGCGAAGCCCCTCGCCGCCGAGATCTCCCCCGCCGACGGTGCCAAGGACGTCCCGGTCGACAAACAGGTCACCGTGACCGCGACCGAGGGCGAGTTCACGAGCGTGAAGGTCGCCAAGCCCGACGGGCGCACCGTTCCCGGCTCGCTGTCGGAGGACAAGACGACGTGGACCGCCAACGACCTGCTCGACCCGGCGCTGCGCTACACGGTCACCGCGACCGGTGAGACCGGCACGGTCACCAGCAGCTTCACCACCCGCTCGCTCTCGCTGGCGCAGCAGACCTTCGCCACCATCGTCCCCGTCGACAAGTCCGAGGTCGGCGTCGGGATGCCGGTCGCGGTCTACTTCGACGTCCCGGTCAAGGACCACGCCTCCTTCGAGAAGCGCATGCACGTCACCTCGACCCCGGCCCAGACCGGCTCCTGGTACTGGGTCTCCGACACCGAGGCGCGCTACCGCCCGCAGCACTACTGGAAGCCCGGCACCACCATCAAGGTCGACCTCGACATCAACGGCGCCTCCGCCGGCGGGGACGTCTACGGCCAGCACAGCCGCAGCGCCACCTACAAGGTCGGCGACGCGCACGTCTTCAGGGTCAACGCCCGCACCCACCGGATGAAGGTCATCAGCAACGGCAAGGTGCTGCGTATCATCCCGGCGACCACCGGCAAGCCCGGCTTCACCACCCGCTCGGGGATCAAGGTCATCTCCGAGAAGCACCGGGTCAAGGAGATGCGCTCGGAGACGATCGGCATCTCCGACCAGGGCTCGAGCGACTACTACTCCCTCGACGACGTCGAGTACGCCATGCGCCTGACCAACTCGGGCGAGTTCATCCACGCCGCGCCGTGGTCGACCGGCTCCCAGGGCTACGCCAACGTCTCCCACGGCTGCACCGGCATCTCCACCGACAACGCCGCCTGGCTCTACGGCCTGGCCCGCATCGGCGACATCGTCGAGACCACCGGCACCGACCGGAAGATGGAGTGGGACAACGGCTTCGGCGACTGGAACCTGTCCTGGGCCGAGTACCAGAAGGGCTCCGCGCTCTAGCCGGACCCGACCGTCGCGACCAGCCCCTGCCGACAGCCGAGCATCATCTGCCGGTGGTTCCAGGCCAGCACCGGCCGTAGGGCGACCGAGGCCAACCCGAGCAGACCGCGTACGACGACCTCCTGCTCGAACACCATCCGGCTCCCGCGCGGGGCCGGTGTCAGCGTCCACCGGGCGAACCCGTCGAGGTCGCCGTCGAGGCCGACCTCCAGCGTCGGCAGGTCCCGGTTGACCGCGTGCAGCACGATCTCCAGGTCGTAGGGCAGCGCCGAACGGCACACCAGCAGAGCGTCGTCCTCACCGAGCTTCGCCACCGCTCGCACCTGCGGCCACCACTCGGGATAGCGCTCCAGGTCGACCAGTACGTCATGCACCGCTTCGGGCGATAGCGGCAGCTCCCAGGTCTCGGCGAAGGCGTAGCGCGCGGGCATGAGCCCAGTGTGCATCACCCCAGGAGCGTCGCGACCGCCTCGCGGCCCTGGGCGGGCGACAGCGCGCCGAGCGCGGCCTCGGCGGCTTCGTCGCACAGCGCGGCGGCGACGGATCCGAGGCGGGCGCCGACGGCGGGGACGGCGGCGGGGGCCATCGACAGCGAGGTGACGCCCAACCCGACGAGCACGGGGGCGAGCAGTGGGTCGGCGGCAGCCTCGCCGCAGATCCCGACGGGCTTGCCGGCCGTACGCCCCGCCTCGGCGGTGATGGCGATCAGCTGCAGCACCGCTGGCTGCCAGGGATCGGTGAGGTGGGCGAGGTCGGTGGCCAGCCGGTCCGCGGCCATGGCGTACTGGGTCAGGTCGTTGGTGCCGATGGAGAGGAAGTCGACCACCTCCAGCATCCGGTGGGCCAGCAGCGCCGCCGCGGGCACCTCGACCATGACGCCCGGCTTGAGGCCGCGGGCGCGGACCAGGGTGGCGAAGTCGGCGGCCTCCTGGACGGTGGCGACCATCGGTGCCATCACCCAGGTGTCGGCTCCGGTGCGCTCTGCGGCGATCGCCACGGCGCCGAGCTGACGCTCCAGCAGGCCGGGGTTGTCGGCGGCCAGCCGCAGGCCGCGCACGCCCAGCGCCGGGTTCTCCTCGCCCTCATGGGTCGCGAAGGCGATCGGCTTGTCCGAGCCCGCGTCCAGGGTGCGTACGACGACGTGGCCGCGGCCGGCGAAAGGTGCGAGCACCTCGGCGTAGACGTCGGCCTGCTCGGCCACGGTCGGCTCCTCGCGGCGGTCGAGGAAGCAGAGCTCGGTGCGGAAGAGGCCCACGCCCTCGACCTGACCGGCGGCCGCGTCGCGCGCCGAGGAGCCGTCGGCGACGTTGGCGAGGAGCGCCACGGGGTGGCCGTCGGCGGTGCGCCCGGGGCCGGCCCAGGAGGCGACCGACTGACGCCGAGCCAGATCGGCCTCGGCGCGGGCGGCGGCGTCCGGGCCGGGCTCGAGGTCGACGATCCCGGCCTGCCCGTCGACCAGGACAGGGGTCCCGGCGGCGATCCCGGTCGCGCCGGCCACGCCGACCAGGCAGGGGATGCCGAGCTGGCGGGCGATGATCGCGGTATGGCTGGTGGGGCCACCTCGCTCGGTGACCAGCGCCACGACACGGGCGGGGTCGAGGGCGGCGGTGTCGGAGGGCGCCAGGTCGGCGGCCACCAGCACGCACGGGGCCTCGGGAACGTCGACACCGGGCTCGGGCTCGCCGGCGAGATGGGCGAGGACCCGCCGTTCGATGTCGCGCAGGTCGGTGACCCGCTCGGCCATCAGACCACCCATGCCGCTGAACAGCGTGGCGAACTGCTCCACCGACGCCCGGACGGAGGCGACCAGTCCCTCCCCCGCACGCAGATGCTTCTCCACGGCGACGCGCAACCCCTTGTCCCGGGCCAGGCCTGCGCTCGCGCTCAGCACGGAGGCGGCCGCTCCGGAGGCGGTCTCGGCCCGGTGGGCGTACCCGTCGGCGACGTCGGTGGCGGCCGCCTCAAAGGCCGCGAGGGCGTCCTCGGGCCGGTCGAAACCGCGTCGTCCGAGGGCCTCGAGCGCGGCGGGATCGACCTCGGTCCGCACCACGTGCACGGGCGCCAGCACGATCCCCGGGACCACTGGAGTGCCGGAGAGGACAGGTGAGTGAGACGTGACCATGGCCACAAATATCTGCCCTGAACCCTTGACTAGTCAACACATTCGGGCATAAAACAACATATGTGGGCATTCACAACGCCGAAACCCACCCGAAACCACACTGATCTTTGAAGGAGGCCCGGATGTACGCCGAAGAGCGACAGATCGCGACGGCCCGTCTCGTCGCCGAGCGCGGGCGGATATCCGTGGCCGACATCGCCGAGCGGTTCGAGGTCACCACCGAGACCGTGCGGCGCGACCTCTCGACGCTGGAGCGACGGGGCCTGGTCCGCCGGGTGCACGGCGGCGCGGTGCCGGTGGAGACCATGGCCGTCCTCGAGTCGGCGCTCGGCGAGCGCGAGCAGACCTACACGGCGCAGAAGGACCGCATCGCCCAGGCCGCTCTCGCACTTCTCCCCGCCGCCGGCGGCACCATCGCCATCGACGCCGGCACGACGACCAGCAGGTTCGCCCACGCGCTTCCGCGCGACCACCAGCTCACGGTCGTGACCCACGCGGTCCCGGTGGCAGCACAGCTGGCCGGCAGCGCTCAGATCGAGCTCCACCTGCTGCCCGGTCGCGTCCGGCCGGCCACTCAGGCCGCGGTCGGCGCGGAGACCGTGGACGCGCTGAGCCGCCTGCGCGTCGACGTCACCTTCGTGGCCACCAACGGTCTGACGCTGGCCCACGGCCTGTCCACCCCCGACCACGAGGAGGCCGCGACGAAGCGAGCGCTGGTCAACGCCGCCCGCCGGGTCGTGTGCCTGACCGACTCCAGCAAGATCGGCGTCGAGACCACGCTCCGCTTCGCCGCGCTGGGAAACGTCGACGTGCTCGTCACCGACAGCGACATCGACGACGACGTCGCCGACGAGCTCCGCGAGAGCGGCCTCGAGGTGTTGATCGCATGATCGTCACCCTGACCGCCAACCCGAGCATCGACCACACCGTGATGCTCTCCAGCCCGCTGCGCCGCGGCGAGGTGCTGCGCGCCCAGGGCACCAGCTCGCAGCCCGGCGGCAAGGGCGTGAACATCTCCGGAGCGGCGTACGCAGCGGGCGTTCCCACCCGCGCCGTGCTCCCCTGCCCCGACCTCGACCCGATGGTCGCCGAGCTGCGTGCGTCGGGGCTCGACGTGGTCACCGTCGGGCCGGCCGGCCGGCCGCGGATCAACACCACCGTCACCGAGCCCGACGGCACGACGACCAAGCTCAACGGCCCGGGCGCCACCGCCACCCCGGCGCTGCTCGACGCCCTCGCCGCCCGGCTCGTCAAGGAGGCCGAGCTGGCCAGCTGGGTCGTCCTCGCCGGATCGCTGCCGCCCGGAGCCCCGTCCGGCTGGTACGCCGAGGTCGTGAGCGCGCTCCGCTCCACCGGCGTCCGCATCGCCGTCGACACCAGTGAGGCACCTCTCGAGGCGCTCGCCGCGGGGCTCCCGTCCGGCGCACCCGACCTGCTCAAGCCCAACGCCGAGGAGCTCGCCTCCATCACCGGTGCCGACTCCCTCGAGGACCCGGCCGCCGCAGCGGCGGCGGCCCGGAGCCTGGTCGACCGCGGCGTCACCGCCGTGCTCGCGACCCTCGGTGAGAGCGGCGCCGTCCTCGTCTCCGAGGAAGGCTCCTGGCACGCCACCCCGCCACCCACCGAGGTCGTCAGCACGGTCGGCGCCGGGGACAGCTCGCTGTTCGGCTATCTCCTCGCCGACCTGCGCGGACTCTCCGCCCCACAACGTCTCGGGCTCGCCGTCGCGTACGGCAGTGCAGCCGCCGGCCTCCCCGGCACCACCCTCCCCACCCCACCCCAGGTCCGCGCCGACCTCGTCACGGTTCGCGACCTCGACCCCATCACCGGAGGACTCTGATGTCCGCACTCATCGCCCCCGAGCTCGTGGCCCTCGACGCCGATCTCGGCCCCGACAAGCACGACGTCATCCGTGCCCTGGCCCAGCGCGTGGCCGACTCCGGCCGTGCCAGCGACCTCGACGCGCTCGTCGCCGACGCGTTCGCCCGCGAGGAGGTCTCCGCGACCGGCCTCCCCGGCGGCCTGGCGATCCCGCACTGCCGTACGTCCGGGCTCGACGAGCCCGTGGTGGCCTTCGCCCGGCTGTCACCGCCGGTCGACTTCGGCGCCAAGGACGGCCCCGCCGATCTCGCCTTCCTGATCGGCGCACCAGCAGGCGGCGACGCCACGCATCTGACCATCCTGACCAAGCTGGCCCGTGCCCTGGCCCGTCCTGAGTTCGGCCAGGCCCTGCGGGAGACCGACTCGGCCGAGGAGGCCGCCCGGACCGTTCTCGACGCGGTCGGCGACGGGCCTGCCCCGAGCGCGACACCGGCACCCGAACCGGCCCAGGCTGTGCCGGAGAAGCGCTCCCTGGTCGCGGTGACCGCCTGCCCGACCGGCATCGCCCACACCTACATGGCGGCCGAGGCGCTCCAGGCCGCAGCCGCACGGGCCGGGGTGGAGATCGCGGTCGAGACCCAGGGCTCGGCAGGGGCGACACCGTTGCCCGCCGAGACCATCGCGAAGGCCGACGCCGCCATCTTCGCCGTCGACGTCGGTGTCCGCGACCGGAGCCGCTTCGCCGACAAGCCGCTGGTCTCCTCCGGCGTGAAGCGTCCGATCGACGACGCCGACGCGATGATCGCCGAGGCGCTCGCCGCCGCCGAGGACCCGAACGCCGCCCGCGTGGAGTCCGGCAGGGGCGACTCGTCGCACTCCGCCGAGACCGCCTCGGAGAGCTGGGGCGGACGGACCCGTCGGGTCCTGATGACCGGCGTCTCCTACATGATCCCGTTCGTCGCCGCCGGCGGCCTGCTGATCGCGCTGAGCTTCCTGCTCGGCGGCTACGACATCACCGACGTCTACGGCGCGGTCATGGTCGACAACACGCTGACCAACCTGCCCGACGTCCAGGCTCTCGGTCTCGAGCACGCCCTCTTCGACAGCGGCCTCGCCGTCTATCTGGGCGCGCTGTTCTTCGTCATCGGCAAGACCGCGTTCATGCTGTTCATCCCGGCGTTGGCCGGCTACATCGCGTACGCCATCGCCGACCGCCCCGGCATCGCCCCGGGCTTCATCATGGGGGCGCTGGCCGCCAACCTGTTCGGTGTGGTCAACGCCGACGGCGTCGCGGCACCCGCGACCGGCTTCCTCGGCGCGATCGCAGGCGGGGTCCTCGCCGGCGTGATCGCCCACTGGGTCAGCGGGTGGCGTGTCCCGAGCTGGGCGCGGGGCCTGATGCCCGTGCTGGTGATCCCGCTGGTGACCTCGATCCTGGCCGGCCTGGTGATGATCATCGTGCTCGGCAAGCCGATCAACTGGCTGATGGAGCGGCTCACCGACGGGCTCGCCGCCCTGGACGGCACCAGTGCCGTCGCCCTCGGCGCCGTGCTCGGCCTGATGATGGCCTTCGACATGGGCGGCCCGCTCAACAAGGTCGCCTACAGCTTCGCCGCCACCGGGGTCGGTGCCGCCTCGCTCGCCGCCGACTCCCCCGAGCTGCGGATCATGGCCGCTGTGATGCTCGCCGGCATGGTCCCGCCGATCGCGCTGGCGCTGGCCACCGTCGTACGTCCCCAGCTCTTCACCCCCGCAGAACACGAGAACGGCAAGGCCGGGTGGCTGCTCGGCGCGTCGTTCATCACCGAGGGAGCCATCCCCTTCGCCGCAGGCGACCCGATGCGCGTCATCCCGGCGATCATGGTCGGCAGTGCCGTGACCGGTGGACTCTCCCAGCTCTTCGACGTCGGCGTCCGCGCACCGCACGGCGGCATCTTCGTCCTCTTCGCGGTCACCAACGTGCTCGGCTACCTGATCGCTCTGGCCGCCGGCGTCATCGTCGGCGCCGGCATGGTGATCGCGCTCAAGTCCCTCGGCCGCGCTCCGGTCCCGGCCGCAGCGACCAGCTGACCCGCCAACACATCCCGCAACCCACCGAAGGAGCATCATGCCCACCCAGACCGTCACCGTCGGCTCCGCCGTCGGCCTGCACGCCCGTCCCGCCGCGATCATCTCCGAGAAGGTCGACGAGCTCGGCGCCGAGATCACCCTGGCCGTCCCCGGCGGCGAGCCGGTCGACGCGGCCTCGTCCCTGCTGATCATGACCCTCGGCGCCGCCAACGGCGACAAGGTCGAGGTCACCGGCCCTGACCAGGCTGCGGTCGACGCCGTCGCCGCCCTCGTGGCGCAGGATCTCGACGCCTGAGCGAGGCGTCGCCCCCGTCGGGCGAGGGGGGGACCCCCGCGGGGGGGGTGGGGCGGGATGTGCGAAGCCGGCCCCGGGGGGGGGGCGGGGCG
>NZ_JBHWLY010000105.1:0-16309 GCF_042730435.1 Nocardioides sp. NPDC059952
GGCCTCTCCACGGAGAGGCCGCCCGCGGTCGTTGGTGCGTCAGCTCGGTGCTGGGTGCCTCGGTCAGGCCGGGTGCGGCGGCCTGCAGTCCTGTCGGCCCAGGCGGTGGGCGTTGTTGATGTAGACGCCGTCGGCGATCGAGTCGCCCATGATCGAGCGGTGGTCGGTCGGCCGGTCCCACTGGTAGCACCAGTGCTGGGCGAAGTAGCCGCCCAGGCCCGCACCCGACGGCGCGTCGAAGTTGCAGATGCCGTCGGTTTCGATGCAGTACCGGGTGTACGGGATGCCGCCGAAGTCGGAGCGTCCCGTGCCGGGGGAGACCCAGCCGGTGAACGGCACGCCGGCGCCGGCCGGCACGACCGCGCCGATGCCGGCGCCGGCCGGACCGGCGGGCTGCATCGGGTCGGCGTACAGCTTGGCCTGGAACCGCGACTTGTCCACGCCGGGCACCAGGCCGTCGGCGAGGTCGTTGAGGACCAGGTTGGCGACGATCGCGCCCTGGGAGTAGCCGACCACGACGTAGGTGGAGTCAGGGCTGTAGTTGGCCCGGATCAGGTCGATCGCGTTTCGTCGGCCGATCTGGACGCTCTCGTTCATCGGTGTCTGGTCGGGGCACGAGGTGCCCTGGCCGCCGGCGGGATAGTGGACTCGCAGGGGGATCCCGCCGCGCAGCCATTCGTCGCGGTAGACGGTCGCGGGGCCGTCGCAGGTGCCGCCGATCAGTAGGTAGTAGGTGGTGCCGTTGGCCGCTGAGGCCGGTGGCGCCGAGGTCGCTGCGACGGGCAGGGCGGTTGCCACGGCGCCCAGGAACAGGATGAGACTGCGAATGAATCGTCTGCTGGACATGTGTTCTCCCGAGATGGTTTCCGGGGACACCCGTGGTCGGGATCCCGGCGTACGCGTATAGCGCATCACATCCGGACGTTTCGTACTGCGAAGTCTGGAATCGTCATTTCCTCGTCTGTCTATTGTCAACAATCAGCGGGTTCGGTCACGATGATCTGGTGGCAGGAACGGTGCTGGCGTGGTGAGCGTCTTCGGCCCCGAGGAGTTCGCGGAGCGGCTGGGGAAGGTGCAGCGGCGGATGGCGGAGCGGGGCTGGTCGGCGCTGGTGGTCGCGGACCCGGCGAACCTCTACTACCTGACCGGCTACAACGCCTGGTCGTTCTACGTGCCGCAGTGTGCGGTGGTGCCGGCTCGCGGTGAACCGCACCTGTTCCTGCGGGCGATGGACGCGCACGGGGCCGCGCACACGGCGGTGCTGCCACAGGAGCGGATCCACGCCTACCCGGAGGAGCTGGTCCACCGGCCCGACATCCATCCCTACGACCACATCGCCGCGACGGCGCGGGAGCTAAATCTATTTGTCGACAGTCCCGATGCGGTCGTCGCGATGGAGCTCGACGCCCACTACCTGTCGGTGCGCGGGTTCCTGGCGGTGCAGCGAGCCCTTCCGCACACGCGGATCGTCGACAGCGAGGAGCTGGTCAACTGGGTACGCCTGGTCAAGTCGCGGGCGGAGCAGGACGAGATGAGGGCCGCGGGCGAGGTCGCCCAGCGGGCGATGACCGCGGCGCTGGAGGGGGTCCGGTCGGGTCGGCGCGAGTGTGACGTCGTGGCCGACATCCAGGCGGCGCAGACGGTCAGCGTCGGCGGGGTCGGCGGCGACTACCCGGCCCTGGTCCCGCTGCTGCCGACCGGCGACAGCGCCGACACGCCCCACCTGACCTGGACCGACAGGGTGCTACGGCGCGGCGAGGCGACCACGGTCGAGCTCGCCGGCGTACGCAACCGCTACCACGCCCCGCTCGCTCGCACGGTCTGCCTCGGGCCGCCGTCGGCCAAGCTGCTCGACTGCGCCGCCGCGACCGCCGAGGGCATGGAGGCCGCGCTCGGATCGATGAAGCCGGGGGCGGCGGGGGCCGACGTGCATGCCGCCTTCACGCGCGTGATCGCCGCCCACGGGCTCACCAAGGAGTCCCGGATCGGGTACTCGATCGGGATCGGCTTCCCGCCCGACTGGGGCGAGCGGACCGTCAGCCTCCGGGCCGGCGAGGAGACGGTTCTCGAGCCCGGGATGGCCTTCCACGTGATCCTCGGGATGTGGATGGAGGGCTGGGCCTACGAGCTCTCCGAGTCGGTCCTGGTCAGCGAGCACCTGCCCGAGCCGCTGACCTCGATGCCGCGTCAGCTGATCGTCAACGAGTAGTACACCAAGGAGGAAGTGTCGAATGTCGACAATCCACGCAGACGCCCGGCTGCCGCTGGCAGCACGCAGCGAGCACCTGGTCGGTTCGGTGATCGACTCCAGTACGTCGCTGCTGGCCCAGCAGTCCCACGACATCGTCCGCCTCGCCATGGGCAGCCCGGCCCAGGACGCGATCCCGGCGGCCGCGCTGGCCGAGGTGCCGCTGGAACCGCACGCCTTCGACTATGCCGCGACCGAGGGCGACCCGGCGCTGCGCGAGGCGTTGCTCGCCCAGCTCGCCGGCACCAGCGACGAGAGCACGCCGGGCCGGCTGACGATCACGTCCGGCGGGATGCAGGGCCTCGACCTCGTCCACAAGCTCTTCACCGACCCCGGCGACCTGGTCGTCGTCGAGGCGCCGACCTACACCAACGGCAGCGCGACCGCACTCTCTTACTCGGCCGACCTCCTCGAGATCCCGGTCGACGAGGACGGTCTCGACGTGGAGCGCCTGGAGGCAGAGGTACGCCGCACCGGCCGCCGGCCGAAGTCGATCTACGCCATCCCGACCTTCCAGAACCCGTCCGGGGCGACCCTGTCGCTGGAGCGCCGGATCAGGCTCGTCGAGCTCGCTCACGAGTGGGGTTCGATCCTCATCGACGACGACCCCTACGGGCTGCTGCGGTTCGCCGGCGACCCGCTGCCGACGCTGCACGAGCTGGCGGAGGGGGACCCGCTGGTCTTCTCGGTGCGCACCTTCTCCAAGACCGTCGCCCCGGGGCTGCGGGTCGGCTGGGTCGACGCCGACCCGTCGTTGAGCCGGTTGCTGATCAACGCCAAGCAGGCGATGGACACCTGCACCAACCTGCCGGCGCAGCGCCAGCTCGCCGGGTTCCTCGACTCCGGTGGGTTCGACGCTCACGTGACCGATCAGCGGATTGTCTACAAGGAGCGGAAGGAGGCGATGCGCGCGGCGCTGACCGAGCACTTCGACGGTGAGGCGACCTGGACCGATCCGGACGGCGGCTTCTTCCTGTGGGTGACCTTCGAGTCGTCCGTCGACACCACGGCGCTGTTCGAGGTCGCGTTGGCGGAGGGCGTCGCGGTCATCCCGGGCAACGCGTTCTCGCCGGGCGGGCTCTTCCCGCACGCCGTACGCCTCTGCTTCGCCTCCACGCCACCGGGCCGGATCGCCGAGGGCATCGCCCGGCTCCGGCGTGCGGTCGACCGCCTCCAGGAGGGACGTTGACGGCCGCGCCGGTCGATGCCGACGAGGTGGTCGCGCTCGCTCAGCGGCTGGTGCGGGCCCGCGGTCAGAACCCACCGGGGGAGGAGGCCGCGACGGTCGCGGTGCTCGCCGAGGAGTGTCGGCGGCGCGGGTTCGAGGTCACCCTCGACGAGGTCGCACCCGGCCGCGCGAACCTGATAGCACGGGTCGGCGGGTCCGGGCCCGGACTCCTGATCGTGAGCCACTCCGACGTGGTGCCGCCCGGTGACGGCTGGAGCGGCGACCCGTTCTCCGGTGACGTACGCGACGGGCGGCTGCACGGGCGAGGCAGCGCTGACACCAAGGGCGGCCTGGCGGCGGCGATCGTCGCATTGTCCACAGTTGACAACTCCGCCGATCAGCCCCCGATCACCCTCGCCGTGCTCGTCGACGAGGAGGAGCTCGGCCTCGGCATCCGCCACCTCGTTCGCGATTTATCGACAAATAGCCACACGGCCTGCGTGGTCGTCGAGCCGACCAGCCTGCAGCCGGTGATCGCGGCCCGCGGCGACGCCTACCTGGAGATCACCCTCACCGGACTGGCCGCCCATTCCGGCAACCCGTCCGACGGCCGCAACGCGATCCACGGCATGGCCCACGTGGTGGCCGAGATCGAGCGCTGGCACGACGAGCTGGCCGCGAGCCGACACCCGCTGTGCGGCCCGGCCGGCTGGAGCGTCGGCACCATCGAGGGCGGTCAGGCGACCTCGACGGTCGCCGCACACTGCCGGATCACCGCGGACCGCCGCCTGCTTCCGGGCGAGTCGGCGCAGGACGTACGGCTGGAGGTCGAGAGACGCCTGGAGGCCCTCGGCCTCGCCGACCACGGCCTCACCCTCGACGTACGGATGACGATGAACATGCCAGGCTTCGAAACCTCGGGAGACGACCCGATCGTCGACGATGTCGCCGCCGCGCTGACGGCGGCCGGCGCACCCTCGCCGACCCCCACCGGCTGGACCGCGGCCTGCGACGGCGGCTTCGTCGCGAGCGCCGGCATCCCGGTCGTCGTGCTCGGTCCCGGCTCCGTCGCCGAGCAGGCCCACCGGCCCGACGAGAGCGTCGAGGTCGCCGAGCTGGTCACCGCCGCCCGCGTCTATGCCGATCTGCTCGCTCGGCATGTGCGAGAGTTCCCAGCGTGACTCTCGGACGCAACGAACCCAGGACCGAAGACGTACCCAAGGTCATGACCCCCACCGACGACAACACCGACCGGACCGAACCCAAGACCCGCCGCGGGGCGTACGTCCTGCCCGTTCTGGCGCTGATGCTGGCCCCGATGCTGGGCCTGATGTTGGCCGGATGTGGCTCCGAGGCGACCGATCCAGGCGCTAACGTGTCTGACGTGCCCACCTCATCCAGCCCGACGCCCGCCGAGGACCCGAACGTCGCCGCCGCGATCGCCGACCTGGCCGAGCGGCAGGGGGTGAAGAGCGAGGAGATCACCGTCGTCTCCAACGACCAGGTGACCTGGCGCGACGGCAGCCTCGGCTGCCCGGAGCCCGGGAAGATGTACACGATGGTCCTGACCGACGGCGTCCGTGTCGTGCTCGAGACCGCGGGGAAGACCTACGAGTATCACGGCGGCAAGACCGGGCCTGTCCGCTTCTGCGAGAACCCCCAGGAGCCGGTCCCCGGGGGCAGCAGTGACGCTCCCCAGTGAGGGTGCCCACGCCGGCCATGGAGACGCCGAGGAGCGGGCCGAGGGCCTGAAGAACCGGCTCAACTGGCTGCGCGCGGGCGTCCTCGGCGCCAACGACGGGATCGTCTCCACCGCCGGTGTGGTGATGGGTGTCGCCGGCGCGACCACCGACGATGCCGCGATCCTCATCGCCGGTGTCGCCGCCCTGGTGGCGGGCGCGATCAGCATGGCTGCGGGGGAGTACGTCTCCGTCTCGACCCAGCGCGACACCGAGGAGTCGCTGATCGCCAAGGAGCGTCGCGAGCTGCGGGAGATGCCCGAGGAGGAGCTGCGCGAGCTGGAGGGGTTCCTGCGCGAGCGGGGGCTGGAGCCTGAGACCGCCGCCGACGTCGCGGAGCAGCTCACCGATCGCGACGCGCTGCGCGCCCACGCCGTTCTCGAGCTCGGTATCGACGTCGACGATCTCACCTCGCCGTGGTCCGCGGCCTGGGCGTCGATGCTGTCGTTCACCCTCGGCGCGCTGCTACCCCTGCTGTCGATCATGCTTCTCCCGGACAGCGCCCGCATCTGGGGGACCGTCCTCACCGTCACCGCCGCGCTCGCTGTCACCGGCTGGACCAGCGCGCGCCTCGGCTATGCACCACCCGCCCGCGCGGCACTCCGCAACGTCGCCGGCGGCCTGCTCGCGATGCTGGTGACCTATGTCGTCGGCAACCTGCTCGGCACACAACTCGGGTGAACCTGGCGCCGCAGCCGGGCAGAATGGGCCTCGATGAATCGAATGTTCGTGGCGGTGATCCCGCCGGAGTCGGTGATCGAGAATCTCGACGAGTTCCTGTCCGTACGCCGCGACGCGGCCCCCTTCCGCTGGTCGACGCCCGACCAGCTCCATCTGACGCTCGCCTTCGCGGAGCACGTCCCCGACCGGTCCCTCGATGACGCGATCGAGCGGCTGGAGACCGCCGCGGGGCGGCGTACGCCCTTCGACCTGACGGTCACCGGCGGCGGCGCCTTCCCCCACGTCGTCGAGGGCAAGGTCCTCTACGCCGGCGTCGAGACCGATGCCGCCGAGGAGCTCGACCGGGTCGCCGCCGGCAGCCGGAACGCCCTGGTCAAGGCCGGGGTCGAGGTCGACGGCGGCCGCTTCCGTCCCCACCTGACACTCGCCCGGACCGGCCAGCCGACCGAGCTCAGCAACTGGGTGCGGCTGCTCGATGCCTACCGCGGCCCGACCTGGACCGTCTCCTCCTTCGTGCTGGTCCACTCACGCCTCGGGGAGGGGCCGCGCAAGCGCCCGGCGTACGAGGTCGTAGCAGAGTTTCCCTTCGGTTAAAGGTTGCCCCGGGTGGTACCGGCCACGACCCGCGATCGCTACCGTGTGCGGCTTGTTCTGACCTGACCAGAGGAGAACCGCACATGAGTCGTCGAGTGGGGCGCAACGCCTACACCGGACTTTTCAACGATGTCGTGCTGCTTGCCGCCCGTGTGGTGGTCGGTGGGATCTTCGTCGCGCACGGCTGGCAGAAGTACGACCAGGGCTTCGCCGGCACCGAGCAGTTCCTGGGTGGCCTGGGGGTCCCGGAGCCCGCGCTAGCCGCTCAGATCGCGACCTACGTCGAGCTGGTCGGCGGCGCTCTGCTGGTCGTCGGCCTCTTCGCTCCGATCGCCGGGGTGCTGCTGGCCGCTCAGATGGCCGGAGCGATCTGGTACGCCCACCGCACCACCGAGGTCTTCGTCGACAGGGGCGGCTGGGAGCTCCCGGCAGCGCTCGGTGTCGCCGCCCTCGTGCTCGGTCTGGTCGCCCCCGGCCGGATCACCCTCGACCATCTCCTCACCTGGCCGTTCAAGGCCGTCGCCGCCAAGCGCGCGGCGGCGAAGGAAGAGGCGGCCGAGGCCGAGACCGTGGAGGCCCCGCCGGTCGTCGAGGAGAAGGTGACGATCAAGGCCTGAGCCTCCGCCGCCCGGGTAACACGTTGTTCGTAGGGCTACTCGCCCTATGGGAACGACCGGATAGTCCTACGAACGACGTGTTACAGGGCCGCGAGGTCAGCCCGCGACGCCGTAGAGCCGGTCGCCGGCGTCACCGAGGCCGGGGACGATGTAGCCCTTCTCGTTGAGCTTCTCGTCCATCGCCGCGGTGACGACCCGGACCGGGGCGTCGATGCCCTCGAGACCCTTCTCGAGGGCAGCGACGCCCTCCGGCGCGGCGAGGAGCACGACGGCGGTGATGTCGTCGGCGCCGCGTGAGACCAGGAAGTCGATCGCCGCGGCGAGGGTGCCGCCGGTGGCGAGCATCGGGTCGACCACGTAGCACTGACGGCCGGAGAGATCGGCGGGGAGACGCTCGGCGTACGTCGTCGCCTCGAGGGTCTCCTCGTTGCGGACCATGCCGAGGAAGCCGACCTCAGCGGTCGGCAGCAGCCTGATCATCCCGTCGAGCATCCCGAGACCGGCCCGGAGGATGGGGACGATCAGCGGCTGCGGGTCGGTCAGACGTACGCCCTGGGTCGGAGCGACCGGGGTGACGATGTCGACCGGAGCGACCCGCACGCCGCGGGTCGCCTCGTAGGCGAGCAGCGTGACGAGCTCGTCGGCGAGACGACGGAATGTCGACGAGTCGGTCTCTTTGCTGCGAAGCGTGGTGAGCTTGTGGGCGACGAGCGGGTGGTCCACAACGAGGGTCTCCATGGGCTGAACCCTACGATCGGTTCGCCCTGAGGTCACCAATTCCCCCTAGACTCCGGGGCGGTTTCGATGTCACTCTGGTCGTGTGTCTGATCAGCTGGAGCAGATCGAGGGTGTTGACTTCGCCGTCGCGATGTATCGCGAGGACGGCGCCTGGGTCGTGCGCGAACTCGCTCACGACCTCCTGACCGACGTCGAGACTCTGACCCACGCGCTCCACCGCTTCCCGGGCGATGGCGGCGCGATCGCGATGGCGGCGATCGACGAGGACTTCTTCGTGATCGTCCGGGTCCACGGGGCAGCGACCAAGGTGCTGCTCTCCGACGTGACCGCGGCCGACGAGTGGGAGCTGGCGGCGTCGGCCCTCGACGTGCTCGGGCTTCCGCTGCCGGAAGAGGTCGAGGACGAGGAGGAGCCCGACCCCGCCGGTGACCTCGGCATCCTCGCCGACTTCGGGATGAGCGCGGTCGAGATGGGCATGCTGCTCGACGACATGTTCGAGGACGACCTCTACCCCGACGAGACGCTCTCCGAGATCGCCCGGGCGATCGGCTGCGGCGAGGCCTTCGACGACGCCGTCGGCCTCATGCCGGCGTGACCCCAGCCGGCCGCTGGGAGGCCCCGATGCGGGCCGCTCTCGATGAGGGTCGTGCTGCGCTGAGGACCGGTGACGTGCCGATCGGCGCCGTCGTCGTCGACCCGTCCGGAGTGGTGATCGGGAAGGGCCGCAACGTACGCGAGGCCGAGGCCGACCCCACCGGACACGCCGAGGTGGTCGCGCTGCGCGAGGCGGCCAAGGCGCGTGGCGAGTGGCGCCTGGAGGGCTGCACGCTCGTGGTGACGCTGGAGCCGTGCACGATGTGTGCCGGCGCCGCGGTCCTGGCCAGGGTGGAGCGGATCGTCTTCGGTGCCTTCGACGACAAGGCCGGTGCGGTGGGGTCGCTGTGGGACGTCGTACGCGACCGCCGGCTCAACCACCGGCCCGAGGTCGTCGCCGGGCTGATGGCCGAGGAGCAGCGCGCGCTGCTGGAGGACTTCTTCGGATCCCAGCGAGGCGGCCCCGATTTCGGCGAAGACCACCCGAGGTTGTAACTTATTCGGCGGTGACGTGTCCGAGCGGCCGATGGTGCAACACTCGAAATGTTGTGTAGGGCGACCTACCGTGGGTTCAAATCCCACCGTCACCGCCACACAGAAAACCCCTGGGTGACCAGGGGTTTTCTGCTTTTCGCGATCAGAGGTAGCGAGCGGCCACCGTGGCGGCGCGGGCGCCGTAGCTGCCGCCGAACATCGCTGCGTGCACGAGCAGCGGGAAGAGCTGGTGGATGCCCTGGCGGTCCTCCCAGCCCTCGGCGAGGGGAGTCGTGTCCTCGTAGGCCGACGTCATCCGCTCCAGATGGGGCAGGCCGAAGAGCGCGAGCATGGCGAGGTCGACCTCCCGGTGGCCGGCGTACGCCGCGGGGTCGATGAGCCAGGCGTCGCCGGTCCGGTCCCAGAGCACGTTGCCGTTCCAGAGGTCGCCGTGGAGCAGGGCCGGCGGCTCCTCCGGGATCAGCGAGGTCAGCTTCCCGACGACCTGCTCGACGCTCTCGGCGCCTGCGGCGTCGATGGCGCCGCGGTCACGGGCTGCCCTGAGGTAGGGGAGCAGGCGGCGTACGGCATAGAACTCGGCCCAGGTGTCCGCGGGCTTGTTGGGCATCGGCAGCCGGCCGATGAACCCGTCCCTGTCGGCCCCGAAACCCGAGACCGGGGTGCTGTGGAGGCGCGCGAGCGCGCGGCCGAGCTCCTCGGCGGTCTCGGCGTTGGGACGTCCGGGTTCGATCCAGCGCAGGACCAGGCAGTCGGGCTCGGCGGCGAGGACCTCGGGGACCTTCACCGCCCCGGACTCCTCCAGCCGGCGCAGCCCGCGGGCCTCGGCGGCGACGAAGTCGTCACGCGGTGGGGAGAGAGCCTTCATCAGCACCAGCGAGCCGTCACTGAGCCGGATCTTGGTGGCCGTCGAGATGTCACCGCCCGCGACCGGAGATGTGCTCACCACCGCCGCCCCGAGCAGCTGCTCGGCGCGACGGGCGACCGCGGGCTGACGGGTCACGAACCGGGCCTCGCCGCGGCTGGGTTGACGGATAGGGATGCCACGATCGCATCACTCGTACGCTCCACCATCGACAGCACCTCCCGGAACCCCTCGGCACCACCGTAATAGGGATCGGGTACGTCCCCGGGCCCTTCGGGATCGAAATCACGGAACATCCGCAATCCGCTCTCCGGTGCCTGACCAGCCAGATCGGCCAGATTGTCGGCATCCATCGCGAGCACGAGGTCGTACGTCTCGGGGTCCCCGACCGGCCACTGCCGGGCCCGGTGGCGCTCGGGGTCGTAGCCCGCCTCGAGCAGCGTCGCGGCCGCCCGGCGGTCCATCTTGTCGCCCGCGTGCCAGCCGCCCGTGCCTGCCGAGACGAGCTCGACCCCGTCGAGCCCGGCAGCGTCGAGACGATCCCGCAGCACCACCTCCGCCATCGGGGAACGGCAGATGTTGCCCAGGCAGACGACCGCGATCTTCATGGCCCGAGTTTTACATTTCGGCCAAGAACGCGTGGCAGGTCTGGAATCTGGACCTCACCCGTCGCTCTCCGGCCACACCCGGTCGACGCCCCAGCCGACGATGGAGATGATGATGCCGCCGAGGACCGCTGCCCAGAACCCGTCGACGTGGAAACCCACCCCGGTCGGGCCGAGGATCCACGCGGTCAGGCCGAGCATCGCCGCGTTGATCACCAGCAGGAGCAGGCCCAGGGTGAGCAGGATGAACGGGAACGCGAAGAAGGTCACGATCGGCTTGACGAAGGACGACACCAGGCCGAGCACGAGGGCGACGATCAGCAGCGGGAGCAGCTTGTGCTTGACCTCCTCCATGCCGCTGGTCGGGCCGTCGAAGTAGATTCCGCCGACGAGCCAGGTAGCCACGGCCAGAGCGATGGCGTTGGTGATGAGCCAGGTCACGATGCGCATGTTCGTGAGTGTGGCAGGCTCCGAGCGACGTACATAAGGGGCGCGCGCGAGGTGTGGCGACTGTGTTACCCCGGGGTCACCGCTCCAGGCGGAGCGCCTTGCAGATGGCGTGGGCGGCGTCGGCGAGGTGCTTCTGCAGGAACTGCTCGGCGTCGTGGATGCGGTCGGCGTCGAGGAGGCGGACGAGGGCCGCGTGGTCCTCGGCCTGGTCGTGGGCGTTGCGGCGGATGCGGTCGACCTGGGCGAGCGAGAGCTTGAGCTCGAGGACCAGATGCTCCTGCATCGCCACCAGGCGCGGCGACCCGGTGAGGGACACCAGCGAGAGATGGAAGGCGAGGTGGCGCTCGTTGAGCTCGCGGTAGGTCGCGCGCTCGGAGTGGACCGCCGTGATGTACGCATCGAGCGACTCGTGCACGGCCCGGCGGGCCTCGTCGGTGGCGTCGCGCCAGTTGCGTACCCCGGCGCCCTCGAGCACCCAGCGGGCGGCGCAGACGTCACGGACGGAGGCGGCCTCGGGGGTGGCCACGGCGACCCCCTTGTTGGGAGCGCGGGTGGCCAGGCCCTCGGCGACCAGGATGGTCAGCGCCTCGCGCACCGTGGAGCGGCCGACGCCGAGCGACTCGGCGAGACCGTGCTCGCGCAGCGGGGTGCCCGACTCCAGCTCCCCCTCGAACACCGCCCGGCGGAGCTCGTCGGCGACACGGTCGACCGTCGATGCGGGTTCGTCCAGGGTGAGCGACTCGAACATGGACCCATTGTCCTATCTGCGCTGTCTTCCGGTGAGCAGCGTTCGTGCTCTAACCTATCTGCACGAGATTGTCTGACAATCAGTCAATCAGGCAATCGGACGATCAGACCTGAGAGGGGTACGAGTGAGCACATCGCTGAGCTGGGGCCGTCACTACCTGATGACCGAGCCGACGCACTACCGCATCGACTACGCCATCAACCCGTTCATGGACACCGAGATCCAGCCGGATCCGGTCCGTGCTCGCACACAGTGGGACACCCTGAAGGCGACCATCGAGGAGCTCGGTGGCCGCGTCGATGTCATCGCGCCGCGCGCGGACAGCCCCGACATGGTCTACGCGATGAACCTCGGCTTCGCGGCCACCCTCCCCGACGGAGCGGACAGCCGTCGCCACGTGCTCCTCTCCCACATGCGCTTCCCCGAGCGCCGCAACGAGACCGACTCCGCGGTCGAGTGGTTCGCCACAAACGGCTGGGGGACGGCGTACGTCGGCAAGGACGGGGTCGGACCGACCTTCGAGGCGGGTGACGTCTTCCCGTTCGCCGGCCACCTGGTCGCCGGCACCGGGCCGCGCACCGACGAGATGGCGCTGAAGACCCTGGCGACCGAGATGGGCGTGCGCGTCCTGGGTGTACGGACGACCCACTCCGGGATGTACCACCTCGACCTGGCCTTCTGCCCGCTCGACGAGCGTCGCGCGATCATCTGCCCGGACGCGCTGGCTCCCGAGTCGGCGCAGGCCCTGGTCGACCTGGTCCCCGAGCCGCTGTTCATCACCGAGGAGGAGGCGCTCAGCACCTTCGCCGCCAACTCGATCGTGATCGGTCGCACCATCGTGATGCCGGCCTGCCCGGACCGCATCCGGCCGATCCTCGAGGGCTGGGGCTTCACGATCCGGATCGTCGAGATGAGCGAGCTCCACCTCGGTGGCGGGTCCGTCCGCTGCGTCACCAACCCGCTCGACATCGTCGTCGGTCGCGACGTCCCCGTGGTTTACGGGGGCGAGGTCATCCCGACCTAGGATCTCACGATATGAACACCCCACAGCCCCGTCCCAGTGTTGCCGCTATGCCTGCGTACGTCGCGGGCAAGCCGCCGGTCGAGCGGCCCGGCCTGGTGACCTACAAGCTCTCCTCGAACGAGAACCCGTTCGAGCCCCTCGGCGGCGTCCTCGAGGTCGCCGCCGAGGCGGCGGGGCGGGTCAACCGTTACCCCGACGCGGGCAGCACCGAGCTCTACGACGCGCTCGCCAAGGCCTATGGCGTGCCTGCCGAGGAGCTCGCGCTGTCGACGGGGGCTGTGGCGCTGATCTTCCAGCTGGTCTCGGCCTACTGCGGTCCCGAGGACGAGGTCGTGTTCGCCTGGCGCAGCTTCGAGGCCTACCCGATCGCGGTCCTGGCCGCCGGGGCGACCGCCGTGAAGGTGCCGGTCACCGGGGATGGTCATCACGACCTCGACGCGATGGCGGCGGCCGTCACCGAGCGTACGAAGGTCGTCTTCGTCTGCACCCCCAACAACCCCACCGGCACCTCGGTCACCCAGGCCGAGCTCGACGCCTTCCTCGCGAAGGTGCCTGAGGACGTGCTGGTCGTGGTCGACGAGGCCTACGCCGAGTTCGTGCGCATGGACGATGCCGTCGACGGCATCGCCACCTACCGCGGCCGGTCGAACGTGGTCGTGCTGCGTACGTTCTCCAAGGCCTACGGGCTGGCCGGCTTCCGGGTCGGCTACGCCTTCGCCCCCGCGCCGATCGCCGCCACCCTGCGGGCGATGGCGCTGCCCTTCGGCGTCAACGTGGTCGCCCAGGCCGCCGGTGTCGCCTCGCTCGAGCGGCAGGCCGAGCTGCTGGCGCGCGTCGAGGATGTGGTGACCGAGCGGGCCCGCGTGGTCGCGGGCGTCCGCGCCGCCGGCTGGGACATCCCCGACGCGCAGGGCAACTTCGTCTGGTTCGCCTTCGGCTCCGGTGAGCGCTGCGCCGAGTTCGCCGCGGCCGCCGACGAGGTCGGCCTGATGGTTCGGCCCTACCCGCCCGAGGGCGTACGTGTCTCGATCGGCGAGGCCGAGGCCAACACCCGCCTCATCGAGCTCGCGGGGTCGTTCCCGAAGGGCTGAGGAAGCCGGGCGCTGCCCGGCCGAAATAGCAGAGGTCCAACAGCATCGATGCTGCTGGACCTCTGCTCGTTGTGTGCGGGTGGGTGCTTCTACGGAAGCGGGATCGGAAGCTTCCCGAGGATCGTGCTGAGGAGGTCGGTCAGGATCGGGCCGACGACCGGGAGGCTGTTGATGATGCCCAGCAGGCTGTCCGTGACGCCCGGGATCTCAGGCAGGCCCGGGATCGGGACGTCCGGGATCGGGACATCGGGAATCGGGACATCGGGGATCGGTACGTCCGGGACCGGAACGTCCGGGACGGGTACGTCCGGGACAGGTACGTCCGCGGCAGGAGTGTCCGCAGAGCTGTCCGGGGCGGGACCGTCCGGAAGGTCAGGGATTCCGGGACCCTCAGGGACGTCGGGGACATCCGGGACCGGGGTCTCGGGGACGTCAGGAACGTCCGGAACGTCCGGGGTCTCCGGGGTGCCGGGAACGTCCGGGGTCTCCGGTACGTCCGGGGTGCCGGGAACGTCCGGGGTCTCCGGTACGTCCGGGGTGCCGGGAACGTCCGGGGTCTCCGGAACATCCGGGGTGCCAGGTACGTCCGGGGTCTCCGGAACATCCGGGGTGCCAGGTACGTCCGGGGTCTCCGGAACATCCGGGGTGTCGGGAACGTCCGGTACGTCCGGCGTACCCGGGTCGTCCGGGATCGGAGTGCCCGGAGTTCCGGGGACCGGCGGGTCAGGAATGGGCGGTGGAACAGGGCTGGCCATGACAGGTGCGGCGACCGTGGCCAGTGCGAGTCCAGCGACGACAGCGGCGATTCGAGTCCGAGAATTCACGAAATCTCCTTATGTTTGCTCTAAGGTCGTGCCGAATGAATCCTGAGGCGAATTGAAGTATCAAGTCAAGAACTTTCTTGAACTTATTGATTGCTATTCCTTCAGGCGATTCGGTGCCGTAAACTCATCTGATCGCAATTCACGAGCCATGAAGATCGAATCTGATCGCAAACGGATCCAAACGGAGTCCTGGCAGGTGAAGAGCCCCGAGGTGGCGCGGTTGTGGTTGGAATAGGTCGTTGCGATATCGGTTCTCGGCGCCAATAGTGGTGGCCCGTTTCCCCAATTACCCCGTGGGGTAATTGGGGCAAGACGAAACGCGTTTACCACTCCATGGAATTCGATCCCATTGGGTTCTTGTCGTGGTAAGCCATGCCAAATTCGATGGGGCGCGAAGTCGAGATCGGATCCCGATGGCCGGCGCCGACCCGGCGGTTCGTTACCCCGGGGCAACCTGGATCGGTCAGGCTTGGCCCATGTCGATCAAGGTTGCGCTCGAGCATCGGACCACCTACGAGTTCGCGCAGCCGGTGGGAGTTGGCCCGCACGTCGTACGCCTGCGCCCGGCGCCCCACACCCGGACCCCGATCGAGGCCTACTCGCTCTCGGTGACGCCGGCGGCGCACTTCGTCAACTGGCAGCAGGACCCGTTCGGCAACTGGCTCGCGCGTCTGGTCTTCCCGGAGAAGACCGACAAGCTCGAGGTCACCGTGGGGCTGGTCGCCGACATGGTGGTGATCAACCCGTTCGACTTCTTCGTGGAGGAGTACGCCGAGACCTTCCCCTTCGACTACGAGCCGCAGCTGAAGGCCGACCTGGCGCCCTACCTTCGCGACGTGGAGTCGGCGACGGCGGCCGACGCCTGGCGGCAGCGGCTGCCGGCCCTGCCCGGGGACGGCCTCCGCACCGTCGACTTCCTGGCGAGTGTCAACCAGGCGGTCAACGCGGACGTCGCCTACTCGGTGCGGATGGAGCCGGGCGTACAGACTCCCGACGAGACCCTGCGCCTGGGCATCGGCTCGTGCCGCGACTCGGCGTGGCTGCTGGTGTCCCTGCTGCGCCAGTACGGCCTCGCGGCCCGGTTCGTCTCCGGCTATCTGGTGCAGCTGGCTGCCGACCAGGAGTCGCTCGACGGCCCGTCCGGCCCGACCGAGGACTTCACCGACCTGCACGCGTGGTGCGAGGTGTTCGTCCCCGGAGCCGGCTGGATCGGGCTCGACCCGACGTCGTCCCTGTTCGCGGGTGAGGGCCACATCCCGCTCTCGGCGACCCCGCACCCCTCCTCCGCGGCTCCGATCGAGGGCGCCACCGACCCGGTCGAGGTCACCTTCTCCTTTGCCAACGAGGTCACCCGCATCCACGAGGACCCTCGGGTGACGCTGCCCTACACCGGCCAGGAGTGGGATCGCATCGACGCGCTCGGCGAGGCCGTCGACCGGCGTCTTCAGGCCGAAGGCGTCGAGCTGACGATGGGCGGCGAGCCCACCTTCGTCTCTCTCGACGACCAGACCTCCGCCCAGTGGAACACCGACGCCGACGGCCCGCACAAGCGCGAGCTCGCCGCCGATCTGGCCGAACGCCTCCGCCGGGTCTACGGCCGAGGCGGCATCGTCCACCGCGGCCAGGGCAAGTGGTACCCCGGCGAAACCCTCCCACGCTGGAACATCGACCTGCAGTGGCGTACGGACGGCGAGCCCCTGTGGAACGACCCCACCCTGTTCGCCGACCCCTGGGCGCAGAACGACCGTGTTGGTCTCGACACGCCTCCGCCTAGCGGCTCCGGCGGCTCGACCGACGGCGCCGCTGGTCGAGCCGCGAGCGCTAGCGAGCC
>NZ_JBHWLY010000106.1:0-15984 GCF_042730435.1 Nocardioides sp. NPDC059952
ATGACGAGCCGACTCGGCGCCGGATGTGGTCAGGACCAGCCGACTCGGCGCCGGATGGGGTCAGGACCAGCCGACTCGGCGCCGGATGCGGTCAGGACCAGCCGACTCGGCATCGCTTGACGCGCGGGGTGCTAGTTGGCGGTGTAGGTGCGCTGAGCGGCTTCGCCGGTCTTGCCGAGGGCCCTGGCCTTGCCGTCGCCGATCGCGACCTTGAGGGACCCGTCGGAGGTCTGTACGCGCAGGGGCGGGGTGACCTGGAGCACCTTGGACTCGCCGAAGGCGAGGTCGCCGCTGAAGACCACCTTGCCGCGCGAGTCGCGGACGACGACGTGGGCACCGCCACCGGCGGCGGAGACGGTCACCGGAACGGGCGACGACTTGCCGTAGGGGCTGTCGGTGCCGGCGGAGCCGTCGAGCTGGATCGCTCCGGCCTCGGGCTCGTGCTGGGTGCCGTCGATGACCAGGCGCGCGACCGACCAGACCAGGATCACCGCCATCACCGCGGCCACCAGGACCGACCAGGACGGGCCGCCACGCATCCGCCGGACGGGGCGGATCGCCGCGCTGTGGGCGAGCTCGGCCTCGAAGACCGCGCGCGGGCTGACCGGGCCGGAGGCGTACTTCTCGTCATAGGTGCGCAGCAGCGGCGCGACCTCGATGCCGAGGACACGCGCCAGCGTGCGCAGGTGGCCGCGGGCATAGAAGTCGCCGCCGCAGGGGCCGAAGTCGTCGACCTCGATCGCCTCGATGACGTGCGGACGGATCCGCGTCCACTCGGCCAGGCCGTCCATGTCCAGGGCGAGCCGGCGGCGGGCCGCGGCGATCTCGGCACCGATCTCCGGGACCTTGGCCGGCACGACCTCGGTCGCCTGGTCGTCGACGCCGTCGATCGAGAGCGCCTTGACGCCCTCGTCGGGCACCGCGAGCGGACGTACGCCCTCGGGCGCGGAGTCCTCGTCGTCAGGCTCGATCGCGGAGACCTGGGTCTCGTCGTCGACATCGGCTACCTCGACGTCCGCGTCGGCGAACGCGGCCTCGGCCAGATCCAGCTGGAGCGCGTTGGCGCCGTGGACGGCGATGGTCTCCTGCGGCTCCTCGGGCACGTAGCGTACGTCCACCCGGACCGCCGTCGAAGGCTCGCGCAGCGGTGCGACCGGCTCCGCCTTCGCCTCGCTCACGGGGCTCACTTCGGGCTCGGGCTCGGGGCCGGCCTCCGGCGTCTTCTCGTCCTGCTGAGTGTCCCGGTCCACCTGGTCCTGCTCCGCCTCGTCCGCCACGTCTGCGGCATTGATATCAGGCACGTCCAAGACCCGGAGCATCCGGGGGTTGGTGTCTCCGGCCTGCTCGGAGAGGGGCGGGCGGATCGCGGTGTCACCGTCGTCGGCAGCGTTCTCGTCGGTGCTCTGGGAGGTGCTCTCGGAGGTGCTCTCGTCGGGGTCGGTCTCCGCGTCCTCCGCGCCGAGCCCGGGGTCGATCTCGACGACCTCGACGCCGTCGGCGGCGACGATCGCGATGGCCTCGGTGACGTCGTCACCGGCGCCCAGGACGCGGGTGGAGAGGCCGAGCGGGAGCGAGAACGGCAGGCCGTAGAGGCGCTCGGTCAGCATCGCCTGGCGCCGGGCGGTCGGCGAGAGCTCCTCGAGCACCTCGTCCTCGTCGTGCAACAGCACGCCGATGCGACCGTCCTTCCAGAACCGCTCGATCCCGTCCGGGCGAGGGGTGTGCTCGACGGACTCGATCTTCGACCACGGGATGCCCTGCCAGGTCTGGCCGAAGCGGAGGCGTACGCCCTGCTCGTCGACGAGCAGCAGCGGCATCCGGGAGTCCCAGGCCGTCCAGCCCTGCACCGCCGCGACGACGAGCAGGATCAGGCCGACCAGGTAGCCCTCGATGCCGCCGCGCATCACGAAGGCGATGCCGACGAGCAGCGACGCGAGCGCCACCACCAGCGCGAGGCGGCCGTTGCGGCGTACCTCGACGACATCGACATCGTGTGTCTCGACAGCCTCGACGGTCTCGGCAGGGTCGACGGTCTCGACCGCCGGTGAATTCTCGCTCACATCTCCCCCTGGATCGTTGCGATGACGCCGTCGATCTCGTCCGGCTTGACGAGTACGTCGCGTGCCTTGGAGCCCTCGGAGGGACCGACCACCCCGCGCGACTCGAGGATATCCATCAGGCGGCCGGCCTTGGCGAACCCGACGCGGAGCTTGCGCTGCAGCATCGAGGTCGACCCGAACTGGGTCGAGACGATCAGCTCGATCGCCTGGATGACCAGGTCCATGTCGTCGCCGATGTCGTCGTCCAGCACCCGCTTGGACTCGGCCGGGGCGGTCACGTCCTCGCGGTAGGACGGCTCGAGCTGTCCCTTGACCGACTTCACGACCGCGTTGATCTCCGACTCCGAGACCCACGAGCCCTGCACACGGATCGGCTTGGAGGAGCCCATCGGCAGGAACAGACCGTCACCCTGGCCGACCAGCTTCTCCGCACCCGGCTGGTCGAGGATGACGCGCGAGTCGGCCAGCGACGAGGTCGCGAAGGCGAGCCGCGAGGGCACGTTGGCCTTGATCAGACCGGTGACCACGTCGACCGAGGGCCGCTGCGTGGCCAGCACCAGGTGGATGCCGGCGGCACGGGCGAGCTGGGTGATGCGTACCACCGCGTCTTCGACGTCGCGCGGGGCGACCATCATCAGGTCGGCGAGCTCGTCGACGATGACCAGCAGGTAGGGGTAGGGCGACAGGACCCGCTCGGAGTCGGGCGGAAGCTCCACCTTCCCGGCGCGTACGGCCTTGTTGAAGTCGTCGACGTGGCGGAAGCCGAAGTTGGCGAGGTCGTCGTAGCGCATGTCCATCTCGCGTACGACCCAGGCCAGCGCCTCGGCGGCCTTCTTCGGGTTGGTGATGATCGGCGTGATCAGGTGCGGCACGCCCTCGTAGGCGTTGAGTTCGACCCGCTTGGGGTCGACCATGATCATCCGCACCTCGTCGGGCGTGGCCCGCATCAGGACGCTCGTGATCATGGAGTTGATGAACGACGACTTACCCGAGCCGGTCGCACCCGCGACCAGCAGGTGCGGCATCTTGGCGAGGTTCGCGACCACGAAGCCGCCCTCGACGTCCTTGCCGACACCGGTGATCATCGGGTGGTGGTCGCCGCGCGCCGCGTTGGAGCGGAGCACGTCGCCGAGGGTGACGATCTCCTTGTCGCTGTTGGGGATCTCCACGCCGACCGCGGACTTGCCGGGGATCGGGCTGAGGATGCGTACGTCCGCTGAGGCCACCGCGTAGGCGATGTTCTTCTGGATGCCGGTGATCTTCTCGACCTTCACACCAGATCCGAGCTCGACGATGTAGCGCGTGACCGTCGGGCCACGGGTGTAGCCGGTGACCGCGGCGTCGATGTTGAACTCCTCCAACACCGCCTGGAGCCGGTTGACGATGTCGTCGGAGGCCTTGGAACGAGCCTTGTGCGGCGATCCCGGCTTGAGCAGATCGCTGCCCGGCAGCGTGTAGGCGACGTCGCCGGCGAGCATCAGCTGCTCCACGCGCTGGGGCAGCTCGGCGTGCGGCGGCGGCTCGAGGTCGCGCCGCTTGCCGGCCTTCGGTGCAGTGTCCGCGACGGCGGGCATGAGGCCCGCCGCGTCGCTCGGCACGGCCTCGTCGGGCTGGGTGTCGGCGTCGGAGTCCTCGTCGAGGGCGAGCGCGATGTCGAGCCCGTCCTTCTTGCGCTTCCTCTTCGGCTTCTCCTCCTCGAGGAGCGGCGTCTCGTAGGGCTCGAAGCCCTCGGGATCGAAGGTGTCGTCGTCGGCGAAGAGCCTGCCACCCCGGCGCACCCGCCGGATGTTGGTGCCGCTCTCGCTCATCTCCTCGGGCGGCGTCAGGCCGAGCGCGCGGTCGCGCAGCTCCACCAGGCGACTCGGCACCTGGTAGAGCGGGGTCCCGGTGATCACCAGGATCCCGAAGACGACGAGAAGCGAGAGGAGTACGACGACCACGGCCGTCGAGCGCATGACGTCGAGCAGCAGGCTGGCCACGACGTAGCCGATCGCGCCGCCGGCCCACTGGAGCTCGGTGCTGTCGCCCGAGGTGGGCTGCGGGTTGCCGTTGGCGATCTGGATGATGCCGAGCGTGGCCATCAGGAACGCGGACCAGCCGATCGCGAGCCTGCCGACCGGCGCGGCGTTGACCGGGTCGCGCATCAGCCTGACTCCGCCGACGACGAGCCCGACCGGCACCAGCCAGCCGACCTTGCCGACGACGCCCGCCACGGCGATGCGTACGACGTCGAAGAACTGCCCGCCGAGCTGGAACCAGACGCCGGCGGCGACCAGGACGGAGAGGCCGATCAGGAACAGGCCGGCACCGTCGCGCCGGTGCTCCGGCTCGAGGTCACTGGCGGCCTGGCCGCCCACCCGGAAGATGGCCGCCACTCCCCCGGCGATCGCCAGCCACAGGCTCGCGATGGTGGAGAAGATGGCGTCGAAGAGGACCGCGATCGGGCTGGGCCCGTTGCGTACGGCACGAGGTGGCGTACGGTTCGTCGTCTTCCGGTTGGCCGACTTTGCGGCGGGACGGCGCTTGTTCTGGCCTTTGTTCGGCGCTGCCTTTGAGCGGGCCCGGCTCGTGGCCGTTGCTCGCTTTGTCGTGGTCGTACTCCGGGGACGGGTGCTCTTGTTGGTGGTCGAGCTCCGCGAACCCGGCGGGGAAGACGTACGGGTCGCCATACAAGCAGGGTATTTGACCGAGCGGCCTGGCTCCGGGACCCCATGGGGGTGTGTTGCATCGGTGTAGTTTGCCGCCATGCAGAGCCTCGCAGTCCTCGCTGCCGTTCTCACCGCCGCCGATGCCATGGCTGACTGGACCTCCGTGTGGTTCGGCTGGCGCCGGATCCACTACGTCACCAAACCTCTGGTGATGGTGGGGCTGATGGTGCTGGTGGGACTGGTCAGCGACGGCGAGCCGGCAGCATGGTGGCTGATCGTCGCGCTCTTCTTCGGGATGCTCGGCGACATCTCGATGATCGGGTCCTCGACGCGGCGCTTCCTCGGCGGCGTGGGGTTCTTCTTCGTCGGCCACCTGGCGTACGCCGTGACCTTCCTCGCGCTCGGGCTGGAGACGCCCGCGTGGTCCTGGGCCGGGATCGCGGTCGCGGTCGTGCTGGCGATACCGATGCGCCGGGTGCTCCGCGGCGCCCAGGAGATGGGCGGTGCGCCGATGGCGGCGGCCCTGGCTGCGTACTCCCTCGTGATCGCCACCATGCTCGTGCTCGGCTGGCTGACCGGGAGCGTGTGGATCGCCGCGGGTGCGACGATCTTCGTCGTCAGCGACACCCTGATCGGGCTCAACCTCGCCGAGCACGGCAACGCGCCGCCGCGCCTGACCAACGTGCAGATCATGGTGACCTATCACGTCGGCCAGGCGCTGATCACGGCCGGAGTGCTGCTCGCGCTCGCCTAGGCTTCAATAACGACAGGGACGATCATCGGGCGGCGACGGTGGGTGCTGGAGACCCAGCGCCCGAAGGTACGCCGGATGGCCTGCTGCAGCTGGTAGGTGTCGGTCGCACCCTCCGAGATGGCACGGTTGACCGCCTTGACGATCGGCTGCTTGATCGGCTCGAAGGCGTTGTCCGGCCAGACATGGCCGCGGGCGTGGATCTCGGGGCCGCTGGCGACTACTCCCTTGACCGAGTCGACCACGACGATGATCGAGACGAAGCCCTCCTCGGACAGGATGCGGCGGTCCTTGAGCTCGGACTCGGTGACGTCGCCGACGGTGGTGCCGTCGACGAAGACGTAGCCGCACTCGACCTTGCCCGCGATCTCGGCCTTGCCGTCGATGAGGTCGACGACCACGCCGTCCTCGGCGTAGACGACGCTCTCCACGCCGGTCTGGCGGGCCAGGTCGCCGTTGGCGAGCAGATGGCGCACCTCGCCGTGGACGGGCATCACGTTGCGCGGGCGGACGATGTTGTAGCAGTAGAGCAGCTCACCGGCGCTGGCGTGACCGGAGACGTGCACGAGGGCGTTGCCCTTGTGGACCACGTTGGCGCCGAGGCGGGCGAGGCCGTTGATCACCCGGTAGACCGAGTTCTCGTTGCCCGGGATCAGGCTGCTCGCGAGCAGGACGGTGTCGCCCGGCTCGATGTGGACGAAGTTGTGGGTGCCGTTGGCGATCCGCGACAACGCCGACATCGGCTCGCCCTGCGAGCCGGTCGAGACCATGACGACGCGCTCCGGCGGCAGCTCGGCGAGCTCCTTGGCGTCGACGATCACGTCCTCGGGCACGTGCAGGTATCCCAGGTCGGAGGCGATCTGCATGTTGCGGACCATCGAGCGACCGACGTACGCCACCTTGCGGCCGTGAGCGACCGCACTGTCGAGCACCTGCTGGACGCGGTGCACGTGGGAGGCGAAGCAGGCCACGATGATGCGCTGGTCTGACTCGCGGAAGACCTGCTCGATCGCGGGCGCGATCTTCTTCTCCGCGGTCGTGAAGCCGGGGACCTCGGCGTTGGTGGAGTCGGTGAGGAACAGGTCCACACCCTCCTCGCCGAGCCGGGCGAACGCGCGCAGGTCGGTGATCCGGCCGTCCAGCGGCAGCTGGTCCATCTTGAAGTCGCCGGTGTGCAGCACGAGCCCGGCGCCGGTGCGGATCGCGACCGCGAGCGCGTCCGGGATGGAGTGGTTGACGGCGACGAACTCGAGTTCGAAGGGGCCGAAGGAGATCGTGTCGCCCTCGCGTACCTTGTGCTGGACCGTCTCGCGCAGGCGGTGCTCACGCAGCTTCGAGCCGAGCAGGGCCAGGGTCAGCTCGGAGCCGACCAGCGGGATGTTCTGCCGCTCGCGGAGCAGGTAGGGCGTCGCCCCGATGTGGTCCTCGTGACCGTGGGTGAGGACCAGCGCCTCGATGTCGCCGAGCCGGTCACGTATCGGGCCGAAGTCGGGCAGGATCAGGTCGACGCCGGGCTGCTGCTCCTCGGGGAAGAGCACGCCGCAGTCGACGATCAGCAACCGGCCGTCGTACTCGAAGACGGTCATGTTGCGGCCGACCTCGCCGAGGCCGCCGAGAGGGGTGACCCGCAGGCCGCCCTTGGGGAGCTTGCCGGGTTCGGTCAGCTCCGGGTGTGGGTGAGACAAAGGCGTTCCTTCTAGAGAAGGCCAGAGGCCTCCAGCCCGGCTCGCAGCGCCTCGACCTCGTCCGCCTCGAGCGCCACCAGGGGCCCTCGTACGTTGCGGTTGTCGATCACGCCGGTCAGCTCGAGAGCGGCCTTGGCGGTGGTGGCTCCGTAGTTCGGGACGCCCATGATGGCGTCGATCGCGGGGAGCATCCGCGCATAAGTCTTGCGGGCGGTCTCGATGTCGCTCGCCGCGAAGGCGTCGATCATCGTCCGCGTCTGGTCGCCGAGCACGTGGGCGGCGACGCTGATCACGCCGACGGCGCCGTGCGCCAGCCAGGCGAGGGTGAGCGCGTCGTCACCGGAGTAGATCGAGTAGCCGAGGTCGAGCAGCCTGGTGCCGCGCGGGAAGTCGCCGGCGGCCTCCTTGACCGCGACGACGGTGTCCCAGGTGATCGCCTCGCGGTAGGTGTCGAGGGTGATCGGGGAGCCGGTGCGGCCGGGGACGTCGTAGAGGATGACCGGGGTGTCGGTGGCTCCGACGACCGTGCGGAAGTGCTCGCGGATGCCGCGCTCGCCCGGCTTGTTGTAGTAGGGCGTCACCAGCAGCAGGCCGTCGGCGCCGATCGACGCCGCCTGCTTGGCGAGCTCGACGGTCGTGCGGGTGTCGTTGGTGCCGATGCCGGCCACGATCTTGGCGCGGTCGCCGACGGCGTCCTTGACCGCGGCCAGGATCTCGCCGTCCTCGGCGGGGGTGGTGGTCGGCGACTCGCCGGTGGTGCCGGAGACGACGATGCCGTCGTGGCCGTGGTCGACCAGGTGCTTGGCGACTTTCTGAGTCTGCTCCAAGTCGACCGAGCCATCGTCGTTGAACATCGTGACGAGTGCGGAGAGCACGGTGCCGAAGGGAGCATCAGTCATGGCGTACAGACTATCGTCAGACGCGCGGCATGACCTCGTCGGCTACGAGTGCGAGATGGTCCAGATCGCTCAGGTCCAGCACCTGGAGGCAGATCCGGGTCGCGCCGACGTCCTCGAACCTCTTGATCTTGGCGACCACCTCGTCCGGGGTCCCGGCCAGGCCGTTCTCACGAAGCTCGGCGGGCTCGCGTCCGATCGCCCGCGCACGGGCGGCGATCTCGTCCTCGTCGCGGCCGACGCAGAGCACCTGGGCGGCGGAGTGGATCATCGAGTCGTCCCGGCCGGCCGCCTCGACGAAGCGCCCGACGTTCTCGAACAGCGCCTGGGACTCCTCGACGGAGACGAACGCGGCGTTGAATTCGTCGGCGAACGTGGCGGCCAGCGTCGGCGTACGCTTCTTGCCGCCGCCACCCACGATCACCGGGATCGAGCCGGCGTGGCCACGGGTCTGGACGGGCTTCGGCAGGCCCGGGCTCTCCTTGATCGTGTAGTGCTTCCCGTTGAAGTCGAAGGTCTCCCCCGGCTCGGTCGCCCACAGCCCGGTGATGATCTCGAGCTGCTCCTCCAGCCGGTCGAACCGCTCTCCCAGAGCCGGGAACGGGATCCCGTACGCCTCGTGCTCCTGCTCGAACCAGCCCGCCCCCAGGCCGAGCTCGACCCGGCCCTCGGACATGTCGTCCACGTTGGCGGCCTGGATCGCCAGCACACCCGGGAGACGGAAGGTCGCCGAGGTGACCAGCGTGCCGAGCCGGATCGTGCTCGTGTCGCGGGCCAGGCCGGCGAGCGTCGTCCACGCGTCGCTGGGTCCGGGCAGCCCGTCGACCGAACCCATCTTCAGGTAGTGGTCGGAGCGGAAGAACGCCCCGAACCCCAGCTCCTCGGCCTTCTGGGCGACAGCGACGATGTCGGCGTAGGACGCCCCCTGCTGGGGCTCGGTGAAGATGCGCAGCTCCATGCCGTTTACCTTAGAGGGGCGCAGACCTACTCGCGCGTTCGGGAGCGAGGCAGGGCCGGAGCACGGGCGAGGAACACCCGGTCGTACGCCTCGTGCGGCTCGCGCTTCATCTCGACCCACTCCGCCTGGTCGAACGGCGGGTAGTGGACGTCACCGACCGGTTCGAGGTGGACGCGGGTGATCACCTGCTCGGTGGCGTACGGGAGGGCGGCCTCGTAGACCTGCGCTCCCCCGGCGACGATCGTGTCGCCCTGCTCGGCGGCGGCCAGAGCGAGGGCGGTGTCGATGTCGTGGGCGACCAGGACACCGTCGTAGGCCCAGTCCTTGTCCTTGGTCAGCACGACGGTCGTACGGCCAGGGAGGGGGCGGCCGATCGACTCGAAGGTGGTGCGGCCCATGACGAGCGTGTGGCCCATCGTGATCGCCTTGAACTCGGCCTGCTCGCCGGGGATCTTCCAGGGGATGTCGGGGCCGTTGCCGATGACCCCGTTGTCGGCCACCGCGGCGACCATGACGATGCGTTCAGACGGCAATGGGAGCCTTGATGACGGGGTGCGGGTCGTAGCCCTCCACCGTGATGTCGTCGAGCTCGAAGGCGTCGATGTCCTTGACCTCCGGGTTGAGTCGGAGCGTCGGCAGCGGGCGGGGCTCGCGGGTGAGCTGAAGGCGGGCCTGCTCGAGGTGGTTGCTGTAGAGGTGGGCGTCGCCGAGGGTGTGCACGAACTCACCCGGCTCGAGGCCGGTCACGTGGGCGACCATGTGGGTGAGCAGGGCGTAGGAGGCGATGTTGAACGGCACCCCCAGGAACACGTCGGCGGAGCGCTGGTAGAGCTGCAGGCTCAGCTTGCCGTCGGCGACGTAGAACTGGCACAGCGTGTGGCACGGCGGCAGCGCCATGTCGTCGATGTCGGCCGGGTTCCAGGCGCTGATGACGTGGCGGCGGCTGTCGGGGTCCTGCTTGATCTGGTCGATGATCCGGGCGATCTGATCGACATGCCGGCCGTCGGGCGTGGGCCAGGAGCGCCACTGGTAGCCGTAGACCGGCCCCAGGTCGCCGTTCTCGTCGGCCCACTCGTCCCAGATCGTGATGCCGCGCTCCTGGAGCCAGCGCACGTTGGTGTCGCCGCGCAGGAACCACAGCAGCTCCCCGAAGACCGATCGGGTGTGGACCTTCTTCGTGGTCAGCAGCGGGAAACCCTCGCTGAGGTCGTAGCGGGTCTGGTGACCGAAGACGCTGAGCGTGCCTGTCCCGGTGCGGTCGGACTTCTCCACACCCTCGTCGAGGATGCGGGTCAACAGATCGAGGTAGGACTGCACGGCCCCAGCCTAGGTCAGAGCTCGACCGTGCCGTGGATGGTGGTCAGTGTGTCTCCGCCCACCCACACCTGGCCGCCGGCCCTCTCGATGTGCACCCGGCCACGCCGTCTCATGACGGTCCCCTGCGAGGCGAGGTACGCCTCCGGGAGCCGCGACCCCGCCAGCCACTGTCCCAGCGCGGCGTTGAGCGACCCGGTGACCGGGTCCTCGAAGGCGACACCATCGGCAGGGAAGAACGCCCGGACCTCGACAGCGCACTCGCTGCCCTCCGGGTAGCGGCCGACCAGGCCGACCTTGTGATCCCCCAGCGCAGCGTGGTCGGGGGTGATGGCCAGCACGGCCTCCGCGTCGGCGAGCATCACCCCGACCCAACCCGGGCCGTTGTCGCACCACTGCGCGTCCCAGATGTCGTCCCGGGCGATCCGCAGTCCCCTCGCGATGGCGTGGAGGGTGTCCTCATCGACCTCGCCGCCGCGGATCAGCTCGGGTGCCGCGAAGGCGATCCGCTCCTCACGGCGCAGCTCGACGAGCCCGACACCACACTCCTGCACCAGGCTCGAGCCCTTCGGCTCTCCGCCCGCCTCCAGCCAGGCGTGCGCCGAGCCGAGCGTCGGATGGCCCGCGAACGGCAGCTCACCGCCGACCGTGAAGATCCGCAGCCGGTAGTCGGCCGCCGGGTCCGTCGGCGCCAGCAGGAACGTGGTCTCGGACAGGTTCGTCCACCGCGCGAAGGCGGCCATCTGCTCGTCGGTCAGGCCGTCGGCCCCGTGGACGACCGCGACCGGGTTGCCCAGCAGCGGCTCGGCGGTGAAGACGTCGACCTGGCGGAACTCGTAGCTGCTCACGGCCCGAGGCTACTCGGCCGGGAGGAGTCAGGGGCGACCCGGGAAGTGGAGCTGCCACTGAGGGGACAGGTGCGTCGGTACGTCGGGGAGCCGCCTTGCCACCAGCTGCCGGTGGATTCGGTCCAGGGTGTTGCCCGGGGTGGTGTAGATGTCCTTGGCGATGAAGACGAGGATGCGCCAACCGTCGTCGTCGATCTTCTCCCGGCGGTCGATGTCGGACTCCCACTGCTCCTGGCGCTCGACGTGCTGTCGGCCGTCGTACTCGACGATCAGCTTGATCGCCGGCCAGCACAGGTCGTACTTGCGGAAGTCGAGTTCGCTCTCCTCCCCGACCAGCTGATTGACCAGTGGCTCGGGGAGACCCGCGAGGACGATCAGCATGCGCAGGCGGGTCTCCATCGGAGAGTCGACGCCGGTACGCACGTAGGCCAGCGCCTGACGAGCGGCCGCCGCACCTGGGCCCGTTGCCTGGGCACAGTGCCGCTGGAGGCGGCCGAGCCCGTTGGGATTCTTCCGCACCAGATGATCACCGACCACGACGAGGTCGACCAGCGTGAGCAGCGTGGCGAGCTCGACGAAGTTCTGCTCGATCAACGAGACCCGCACACCGGCCACTGTCCTGACCTCCGCTTTCAGAGCGCAGTGACAGACGACACCGCCGATCCGGTGACGGTCCTTCTGGGCCATCACGGTGACGTGCTCACCCGGTAGAGCGGGCAGCGGGAGCCCCGAGATCCGAGCCGCGGTCGCGTGGCTGGCGAAGGCCGTGTCGGCGTAGGTCGTCAGCGCCGCTTCGGCGCGAATCAGCGGGGTCAGCTCGACATCCGCCGCTACGAAGACACCGGTGTGCAGGCGTACGAAGCCCGGTCCGCGGAGCCGGTTCGGAGTGATTCCCGCCGCCAACGCCTGCTTTCGGGTGAACGGACGAGACAGGTCGAACGGCTCCTCGTCGGACTCGATGTCGACGTCAGAGACCGACTCGGAACCAGCTGATGCATTCACACCGATCAGCATCAGACAATCCGGCGATACCTGCAGAAGTTATCCACAGGCCCACCGCGTCTGGTCCGCCGTCCACGACAATGCCCCTCAAGGGTCATGATGGTGGTCACGTCCTACGCAAAGACCACCATCTCGACCCTTGAGGGGCGAGGTAGTTGATGTGGGTCAGGCGGTGAGCTTCATCGGGCCGTAGACCTGCCGGTCGTGCTCGAAGAGCACCACCGCGGCCACGCCCGCGTCCAGCAGGTCCTGCCAGACCTCGCCGACCCACGACTCGGCGTCGCTCTGGTTGGCGAAGCGCTGGCCTGCGAGGTCGCCGTCAACCGACACCTCGGCACCCGAGGCGTCGACGAGCTGCCACCACCACGGCCGGTCGGCCGCCGACGGCTGCTTGAACACCGAGGGGACATCAGGGATGCTCATCAGCCCTCCCGCACGTGCGAAGGGACGAACGGCGGCTTGGTGAGCTGGAAGATCTCGCGGCGGCCGCGTACGTCGATCCCGATCTCGGCCTCGGGGTTGACCGTCGTCGAGACGAGCACCAGGCCCACGCCCTTCTTCAGGGTGGGCGAGAAGGTGCCGGAGGTGACCTCGCCGACCGGCACGTCGGCGGTCAGGGAGGCGGTCATGTGTGGGCGTGGGATGCCGCGGCCGACGGCGACGATGCCGCGCAGGGCGCGCTTCGGGCCGGCCTCCTTCTCGGCGACCAGCTTGTCGCGGCCCCAGAAGGCGTCCTTCTTCCAACCGACGGCCCAGCCGAGGCCGGCCTCGTTGGGGGTGACGTCGAGGGCGATGTCCTGGCCGTGGAGCGGGTAGCCCATCTCCGTACGCAGCGTGTCGCGGGCGCCGAGGCCGCACGGGACCGCGCCCAGCTCCTCGCCCCGGGACAGCAGCGCGTCCCAGAGCGCGCCGGCGGCCTCGTTGGCGACGATCAGCTCGTAGCCGCGCTCACCGGAGTAGCCGGAGCGGCACACGACGACGCCGATCTCGTCACCGAGTACGTCAGGAGCGGCCGCCTCCACGAAGGACATGTATTCGTGACCGGCCGGCAGCCCGACCGCCTCGAGCAGCTCGTCCGACTTCGGCCCCTGGACGGCGAGCACCGCGTAGTCGCGGTGGTGGTCGGCGAGGTGGATCTCCTCGGGTGCGGCCTCCTGGAGCCGGCGCACGACCTCGGGGGTGTTGGCGGCGTTGGGAACGATCAGGACGTGCTCGTCGTCGCGGTAGTAGGCGATCAGGTCGTCGACGATGCCGCCGGACTCCTCGTCGCAGCACAGCGTGTATTGCGCCTTGCCGGGCTTGATCCGGTTGAGGTCGTTGGTGAAGGACGCGTTGACGAAGTCGGCCGCACCCGGCCCGCTGATCATGACCTTGCCCAGGTGGCTGACATCGAAGACGCCGACTGCCTCACGGACCGCCGTGTGCTCCTTGACGACCCCGGAGTACTCCAGCGGCATCGACCAGCCGCCGAACTCACCGAACTTCGCGCCGAGCCCGACGTGGTTTTCGTGCAGAGGGGACTGGAGCAGCTCCGACCCGCCCCCCATGGAGGTCTCTTCAGCCATACCGCGAACTTATCGCACCAGGCCGACACTCCCCGGTCCGCGTCCCCTCCGGGCGCGCCACACCTAGACTGCACGACGTGACCCTGCCTGACATCACCTACACGCTGCGTACCGCCTCCCCCGCCAAGACCCGTGCCGAGGCGGTCGTCGTCGGCATCGGGCAGGGCGCGAAGGATGTCGAGGTGCCCGCCGGCGCAGAGGACGTCAAGGCCGCCTACGGGCGCCGGTGGCGGGGCATGCTCGCGACGCTCGGCGTCAGCGGCAAGGCCGGCGAGGTCACCCGCCTGCCCGCGGGCAACGAGATCGGCGCACAGCTCCTGGTGCTGGTCGGGCTCGGCAAGCCAGGTGCGGACGGCACCTACACCTCCGATGCCGTACGCCGCGCCGCCGGCGCCGCCGCCCGCTCGGTGCCCAACGCCACCTCCGTCGCCGTGGCCGTGCCGGCCGACACCCCCGACCTGGTGCGGGCCGTCACCGAGGGCTACGTCCTCGGCGGCTACACCTACGCCGCCTACAAGTCGAGTACGGCCAAGTCGGGCGGAGAGAGCAACGGGCCGAACGACGTCGCGATCCTGAGCTCGATCGCGCGGCGTACGGACGCGGTCACCGCCTTCGAGGAGGCGCAGATTCTCGCCCAGGCGGTCGCCGGCACCCGCGAGTGGGTCAACGTCCCGCCCGCCGACCTGACTCCCCCGGCATTCGCGGACGCCATCACGCACGTGGCCGGACTGGTCGAGGGCGTCGAGGCGACCGTCTACGACGAGGAGCAGCTCGCCGAGCTCGGCTGCGGCGGCATCCTCGCGGTGGGCATGGGCTCGGCGGCCGCGCCGCGTCTGGTCGAGCTCACCTACTCCCCCGACGACGCGCGCGGCCACATCGCGCTGGTCGGCAAGGGCATCACCTTCGACTCCGGCGGCCTCACGATCAAGCCGGGCAGCTCGATGTCCACGATGAAGTCGGACATGGCCGGGGCGGCCGCGGTGGCCCAGGCGACGTTCGCGATCGCCCGCCTCGGGCTGCCGGTGAAGGTCTCCGCGTTCGTACCGATGGCGGAGAACATGGTCTCCGGCTCGTCCTACCGGCCAGGCGACGTGGTCACCCACTACGGCGGCACGACCGTCGAGGTCTCCAACATGGACGCGGAGGGACGGATGGTCCTCGCCGACGCCCTGGTGCGAGCCACCGAGGTGTCGCCGGACCTGATCATCGACGTCGCCACGCTCACCGGTCACATGGTGATGGCGCTGGGTGACAGGGTCAGCGGCGTACTCGGCTCCGAGGACGTCGTCGACCGCGTCCTCGCCGCCGCCGACGTCGCCGGCGAGCAGATGTGGCCGATGCCCATCCCGGAATGGATGGACGAGCGAATCCGTTCCTCCAAGGTGGCCGACCTCAACCAGCACGACTGGATCCGCTGGGGCGGTGGGCTGTACGCGGCCGCCTTCCTGCGCGAGTTCACCGGCGGTCTCCCCTGGGCCCATCTCGACATCGCCGGACCGTCCTTCAACAGCGGAGGCGCCTCCGGCCATCTCACTCCCGGAGGCACGGGTGTGGCGGTGGCAACACTGGTGGACTACGTACGCGAGATGGCTACCGATCAGTAGTGGTCCGGTTGACACAGCGCTGCGGGGGTAGTGACAAGATGGGCTCCGTGATCGACGCCCTTGGCCGCCCTTCTGGCGGCATCATGAGTGCGTCGGGCAGGTGTCGGCCCAGACCGACGCGCCTTTCTCCTCGCCGGGCCATCGGGCTCGGTCGTGGTGGCGCGGGTGTCCGGACATACAAGTAGAGCAACGAACAGACGTAGAACGAAGGAACTCATGGCCACCGAAGTAACTCTCCCGGCACTCGGCGAGTCCGTCACCGAGGGCACCGTCACCCGCTGGCTCAAGCAGGTCGGCGACACGGTTGCGGTCGACGAGGCCCTGCTGGAGGTCTCCACCGACAAGGTCGACACCGAGATCCCCTCGCCGGTCGCGGGCACCGTGCTCGAGATCAAGGCTGCCGAGGACGACACCGTCGAGGTCGGTGGCCTGCTCGCCGTCATCGGCGCTGCCGACGAGGCCGGCGCCGACGCCGCTCCGGCGGAGCCCGCCGCGCCTGCCGCCGAGGCTGCCGCTCCCGCCGCCGAGCCCGAGGCCCCGGCCGCGCCTGCCGAGCCCGAGGCTCCCGCCGCGCCTGCCGCTGCGGCCGCTCCGGCGCCCGCCGCCGGCGGCAACGCCACCGAGGTTGCTCTCCCCGCGCTGGGCGAGTCCTG
>NZ_JBHWLY010000107.1:0-15762 GCF_042730435.1 Nocardioides sp. NPDC059952
CGTCATAACGAGCCGACTCGGCGACATTTTCTGTCGGGACCAGCCGACTCGGTGGGTTGTAAAGAGTTCGAGCGATGGGTGACAGCGGTCACATCGCTCTGCCACCATGACATCCGAGAGAGCGCTCTCACGAGTCGCCAGGACTCATCGCTCGTTCATTCGGAAAGCGAGTCATCATGAGAATTCTGAAGGCATTAGGAGCCGCTGCGATCGCGGCCGGCATGGTCGCGGTGGCGATCCCGCTGACATCGTTCGGACAGGCCTCGGAGGCGTCGGAGCCGGGCACCCCGGCCGGCTGGACGAAGGTGTGGAGCGACGACTTCACCGGTGCGGCCGGGTCGCGGATCAACACCAACGACTGGATCTACGACATCGGCCACTCCTACCCCGGCGGTGCCGCGAACTGGGGCACCGGCGAGATCGCCTACCACAGCGACAGCACCCAGAACGTCTACCAGGACGGCACCGGCAACCTCGTCATCAAGCCGATCCGCGACGGCGCCGGCAACTGGACCTCCGGCCGCATCGAGACGACCCGGACGAACTTCCAGCCGCCGTCGGGCGGCGTGCTCCGCGTCGAGGGTCGCATCCAGATGCCCAACGTGACCGGTGCGGCCGCGCAGGGCATCTGGCCGGCGTTCTGGATGCTCGGCGAGCCCTTCCGTGGCAACTACTGGAACTGGCCGGGCATCGGCGAGATCGACATCATGGAGAACGTCAACGGGGCCAACCAGGTCTGGGGCACCCTGCACTGTGGCACCTCGCCCGGCGGGCCGTGCAACGAGACCACGGGCCTCGGTGGGACTATCCAGGGCTGCCCGGGCTCGACCTGCCAGTCGTCGTTCCACACCTATGCGATGGAGTGGGACCGCAGCACCAGCCCGCAGCAGATCCGCTTCTACGTCGACAACACGCTCTTCCACACGGTGCGCTCGGACCAGGTCGACGCGACGACCTGGAACAACGCGACCAACCACGGCTTCTTCATCATCCTCAACGTCGCGATCGGCGGCGGCTGGCCCGGCAACCCGACTTCGGCGACCGCCTCCGGCGTGCCGATGCTGGTCGACTACGTCGCGGTCTACTCCAAGGGCGGCGGCACCACCGAGCCGACCGACCCGCCGGAGACGGGCAACCGCGACGCCTACTCGACGATCCAGGCCGAGTCCTACAACGGCCAGAGCGGCACCCAGACCGAGACGACCACCGACACCGGCGGTGGTCAGGACGTCGGCTACCTCAGCAACGGCGACTGGCTCCGCTACGACGGCGTGAACTTCGGTTCGAGCGCCGCCCGGACGTTCTCCGCGAGGGTCGCGTCCGGTGCGCCCGCGGGGGTCAGCGGCCTGGTCGAGGTGCGGCTCGACAACGTGAACAACGCACCGATCGGCAGCTTCTCGGTGGCCGACACCGGCGGCTGGCAGACGTGGCGTACGGTCCCGGGCGCCATCAGCGGGGTGACCGGAACGCACACGGTCTACCTGCGCTTCACCAGCGGCCAGCCGGCCGACTTCGTCAACGTCAACTGGTTCACGTTCTCAAGGTGAGCGGTTAGCGATAGGTTTCGATACATGAACGAGACCCCGGCCGGCCGGCCGACGCTGGAGACGGTGGCGCGGGCGGCCGGGGCCTCACGAGCGACTGTCTCGCGCGTCGTCAACGGCTCCACGACCGTGCGCGCCGACATCGCCGAGAGCATCCGCCGGGCCATCGCCGACCTCGGCTACGTGCCGAACCCGGCGGCGCGGAGCCTGGTGACGCAGCGTACGGACTCGATCGCGCTGATCCTGCCCGAGTCGGCCACCCGGGTGTTCTCCGACGACGCGTTCTTCCCGGGCGTGATCCGCGGCGTCGGGGAGGCGCTGGAGAAGGCGGACAAGCAGCTGGTGCTGCTGCTCGCCTCGACGCAGTCGAGCCACGACCGGATCCTGCGCTACGTGCACGGCCGCACCGTCGACGGTGTCGTGCTCGCCTCGATGCACGGCGCCGACACCCTGCCCGAGGAGCTGCGGGCGGCGGGCGTCCCGGTCGTCACCAGCGGGCGGCCGCTGGGCGAGGCGACGGTGCCGTTCATCGACGTCGAGCACGCCAGCGGCGTGGAGGCGGCGATGAAGCACCTCGTCGGTCTTGGCCGGCGCCGGATCGCGACGATCGCGGGGCCGCAGGACATGGTCGCCGGGCGCGAGCGTCTGGCCGGCTACCTCACCGGTCTCCAAGCCGTTCCGGGGGCGGTTCCGCTGGTCGAGGAGGGCGACTTCATGCGCCAGTCCGGGATCGATGCGATGGAACAGCTGCTGCAGCGCGATCCCGGCATCGACGCCGTCTTCGCGGCCTCCGACCTGATGGCCGACGGCGCCCTGCGTACGCTGCGAAGGCTCGGCCGCCGGGTGCCCGACGACGTGGCGGTGATCGGGTTCGACGACGTCGAGGCGGCCCGGTTCACCGACCCGCCGCTGACGACCGTGCACCAGCCGATCCACGAGATCGGCACCCGCCTCGCCGAGCAGATCCTCCGCCTGGTGGCGGGGGAGGAGGTCGAGGCCTCCGTCGTGCTCCCGACCAGGCTGGTGATCCGCGAGTCCGCCTGAGGCAGCGGTCTCAGGCGTCACTCGCGCGGTAGCGCCGCTCGGGCCGCCCGGCGGTGCCGTAGTTGAGACGTACGTCGATCCGACCCGTGCTCGCGAAGTGCTCGAGGTAGCGGCGGGCGCTCACCCGGGAGACTCCGATCGCGTCGGCGCACTCGGTGGCGCTGAGCTCACCGGCGGTCTGCAGCGCGGCCAGCACGGCCCGGGCGGTCTCGGCGCTGAGCCCCTTCGGCAGCCGTTCACGGGCCTCGCGTGCGCCCTGGTGGCTGAAGACCTCGTCGATGCCGGCCTGGACCTCGTCGCGGTGCCCGGGGCCCTCGGCTCGTTGCCCGATCCGGGCGAGCGCCTCGCGGGAGCGGCGGACGTCATCGAGCCGGGCGGCCAGATCCTCGAACGGGAACGGCTTCACCACGTAGTGGGCGGCGCCGCCGGCCGCGGCGGCCCGCACCGTGTCGGCCTCGCGAGCCGCGGTGATGACGATGACGGCGGCGTCGTCGCCTCGTCCGCGCAGCCGGCGCAGCAGCTCGATGCCGCTGAAGTCGGGAAGATGCACGTCGAGCAGGAGCACGTCGGGGGAGAGCCGGGCGGTCTCCTCGAGCGCCTGGGAGCCGGTGGCGGCGACGCCGACGACCCGGAACCCCTCGACGCGCTCGACGAAACGGGTGTGGATCGAGGCGACCATGAAGTCGTCCTCGACCACGAGCACGGTGAGCTCGGGTGCGGACGTCATCGGGACTCCTCGGGGGCGGCGGTGGTGGGTGGGGCGAGCGGCGCGGCGCCCGGCAGGGTCGCGATGAAGACCGCTCCGGGGCGCTCCTCCGACCCGCTATTCTCCACCTCGACCTCGCCGCCGCGTGCGCGGCACACCAGCTGCACCAGCGCGAGCCCCACGCCGCGGCCGCTGGCGTCGCGCGGCTTGGTGCTGAATCCGCGCCGGAAGATCTCGGGCAGACGCTCGGCCGGAACGCCGCCGCCGGTGTCGGAGACGCGCACCGTCACGGTCTCGCCCTCGGCGGTCAGGCGTACGCCGACCCGACCGTCGAGCGGCCCGACCAGGGCGGCCGCGTCGACGGCGTTGTCGACCAGGTTGCCGAGGACCGTGACCACGTCGGCCGATCCGTCGGGGGTGAGGCGAGGGAGGGAGCTGGCTGCGTCCACGTCGATGCTCACCCGTCGCTCGGCGGCCAGGCTGGCCTTGGCGACGAGCAGCGCGGCCACCGCGGGGTCGTCTATCCGGGAGGTGATGTGGTCGCTCAGGGCCGCCCGGCGTGCGGTCAGGCCGGTGACGAAGTGGCCGACCTCGGCGTACTCCTCGAGCTCGAGCAGTCCGGTGATGGTGTGCAGCTGGTTGCTGAACTCGTGGGTCTGCGCCCGCAGGGTCTCGGTGACGCTCTCCCGGGCGTTGAGCTCGCTCTGCAGCGCCACCAGCTCGGTGCGGTCGCGCAGCGTGGTGACGGTGCCTGCGGGGCGGCCGTCGTGGTGGACCCGGTTGCGGTTCAGCACGAGCACCCGCTCGCCGGCGACCAGCGGTGCGTCGTGCACCTCCTCGGGCCCGCTGAGCAGGGCGAGGGTCTCGGCGGGCAGGTCGAGCTCGTCGAGCCGGCGCCCGGTCGGGTCTTCCCGAAGGCCGAGCAGCTCGCGGGCGCTGTCGCTCATCAGGCTGACCCGTCCGTCGGCGCCGACGGCCAGCACCCCCTCGCGGATCGAGCGCAGCAGGCCCTCGCGATGGTCGGCGAGGGCGGCGATGTCGCGGGGCTCCAGGCCACGCGTACGCCGCTTGATCAGCCGCGCCAGCAGCCACGACCCCAGCACCCCGAGCGCGAGGCCGGCCAGGAGCACGGTGAGGGCGTCGGCCCAGGTGCGGGCGAGGCGCTCGGTCAGCGGTGGATAGTCCTCGGTCACCACGACGACGCCGACCGGACGTGGCGCCTCGGGGTCCGTACCGGTCGAGCCACCGCCGTAGACGGGGACCTGGGCGGCGATCGCCCGGCGGCCGGCGTCGTCGATGTCGCCGGACCAGGCCCGGCTCGTCTCGCGCCTGCCCAGGTCGAGCCTCTCGCCGACCCGGGTGGGGTCGGTGGCGACGAGCACCTCGCCGTCGAGGCCGGTGAGGTAGGCGGTGTCGGCGCCTGCGTCCGCGGCCCGGGTCTGCAGGTAGAAGCTCAGAGCCTGCCGGTCGGGGGTGCTGGTCAGCCCGTCCTGGACCGCCGCGATCCCGGCCAGGCTCTCCGCGGCGGCGCGCAGCCGGTCCTCGCGGGAGTCACGGAAGTCGGCGTCGCTCTGCCGAAGGGAGACGATGCTGGTCGCCACGACGACGAGCAGCAGCACCGAGAGCTGCAGCACCAGCACCTGCCCGGCCAGCGACAGGTGACGGCGCGATCCCGGTGACCACAAGTTACACAACCTCCTTTGGTTGCCGAATGGTGACGGCGCTCACCCCGGACTGTGACCATCGCCACTGACCGTTTCATCCCCTGAGTCTGGAGGCCAGCCGTTGTCGACGCCGACATCGCAGTCCCCGCCCGATCCGAGCCAGCCGCCGCTGCCGACGCAGCAGCGGCAATCGAGTCGGGCAGCGAGCATACGCCGAACTCGTGCTCTCGCCGTCGTGCTCGCGACCTGCCTGCTCGCCGCGGCATCGGCCTGCGGCGTGACCCGTGGCGCGGAGTCCCGCGACCTCGACATGTGGATCCCGAACAGCCCCGGAGGCGGCTATGACCAGACCGGCCGGGCGGCCGTGGGGGTCCTCGACCGCGACAACATGACCGGCGGCGACATCCAGGTGACCAACATCCTGGGCGCCGGCGGCTCCGTCGCGATGTCCCGCCTGATGAGCGAGGAGGGCAATGGCAACCTGCTCATGACCATCGGTCTCGGCGTGGTCGGCTCCACCTACTCCTTCGGCGTGAACGCCCGTCCCCAGGACGCCACCCCGATCGCCCAGCTCATCGAGGAGCAGGAGGGCGTGCTGGTTCCGGCCGACTCACCGTTCAAGACCATCGACGACCTGGTGAAGGCTTGGGCCGAGGACCCCGAGTCGATCGTGGTCGGCGGCGGCTCCTCACCGGGTGGCCCCGACCACCTCTTCCCGATGCAGCTGGCCGAGGCCGCCGGCATCGACCCGAAGGACGTCACCTACGTCCCGTACGACGGTGGCGGCCCGCTCACCAGCGCGCTGCTGGGCCACAAGATCGAGGTCGGCTTCTCCGGTCTCGCCGAGTTCGAGGGCCAGGTGGAGGCCGGTGAGCTGCGGGTCCTGGCCGTCTCCGGCGACGAGCGTGGCACCGGCGTCTTCGCCGACGCGCCCACGCTGACCGAGAGCGGCATCGACCTGGTCTTCCTCAACTGGCGCGGCGTACTCGCCCCGCCGGGCATCAGCGACGAGCGCCGGCAGGAGCTGATCGACCTGCTCACCCAGATGCACGACTCGAAGCAGTGGCAGCAGGCGCTGAAGGACAACGGCTGGACCGACGCCTTCGTGACCGGCGACGACTTCGACGACCTGCTGGTCGAGCAGGACCAGCGCGTCGCCTCGACCCTGAAGGAGCTGGATCTGCTGTGAGCGTCCACGAAACCGAAGCGCCCGGGCACAAGAGCACCGCGCGCCGGATCGACTACGGCCAGTACGGCCTGGCCGGGTTCCTGATCGTCGTCGGGATCTACACGGTCATCGACGCCGCCGGTCTGGAGGTCGGCTTCGCCGACCCGGTCGGCCCCCGCGTCTTCCCGTACGTCATCGGCGCCGGCCTCGTCGTCGTCGGTGTGCTGCTGGCCGTCGCCACCGCCCGCGGCTCCCAGCCGGAGCCCGAGGACGGCGAGGACGTCGACCTGAGCTCGTCGGCCGACTGGCTGACGGTCCTCAAGCTGGTCGGGGTCCTGCTGTTCACGGTCGCGACCGTGAACCTGCTCGGCTGGGCGATCTCGGGCGGGTTGCTGTTCGCCGGCGCCGCCTGGTGCCTCGGCAGCCGCACGCTGGTGCGCGACGTGATCGTCGGGCTCGTCCTCTCGGTCGCCAGCTGGTACGCCTTCTACGTCGGTCTGGGCATCCCGCTCACCCCTGGCGTACTCGACGGGATCTTGTGAGGACTGACTGATGGAGAACTTCCAACTGCTCATGGGTGGACTCGAGTCCGCCCTGACCCCGATGAACCTGCTCTATGCCGCCATCGGCGTGCTGCTGGGCACCTTCGTCGGCGTGCTGCCCGGCATCGGGCCGGCGATGGCCATCGCGCTGCTGCTGCCCGTGACGTACCGACTCGAGCCGACCAGCGCGTTCATCATGTTCGCCGGCCTCTACTACGGCGGTATGTACGGCGGCTCCACCACCTCGATCCTGCTGAACACACCGGGGGAGTCCGCCTCGGTGATGACGGCGCTGGAAGGCAACCGGATGGCCAGAGCGGGGCGTGGCGCGCAGGCGCTGGCCACCGCCGCGGTCGGCTCGTTCGTCGCCGGCACCATCGGCACGATCCTGGTGGCCTTCTTCTCCCCGGCGCTGGCCGACGTGGCCGTCGAGCTGGGTGCGCCCTCGTACTTCGCGCTGATGGTCCTGGCCCTGGTCATGACCACGACGGTGCTCGGCACCTCGGCCCTGCGCGGCTTCGCGGCGCTGTTCCTCGGCCTGACGATCGGCCTGGTCGGTCTCGACCTCAACACCGGCCAGCCGCGGCTCACCTTCGGTGTGACCCAGCTCGTCGACCGGCTCGACATCGTGGTCGTCGCGGTCGGCATCTTCGCCCTCGGCGAGGCCCTGTGGGTGGCCGCCCACCTGCGCCGCCGCCCGGCGCACGTGGTCCCGGTCGGCCGGCCCTGGATGGGCCGCGACGACTGGGGCCGTTCCTGGAAGCCGTGGCTGCGCGGCACCGCGTTCGGGTTCCCGTTCGGTGCCCTTCCCGCCGGCGGCGCCGAGATCCCGACGTTCCTCTCCTACCTGACCGAGCGGAAGCTCTCCAAGCGGGGCGACTTCGGCCGCGGCGCGATCGAGGGCGTCGCCGGGCCGGAGGCGGCCAACAACGCCTCGGCCGCCGGGATGTTCGTGCCGATGCTGGCTCTCGGTCTGCCGGTGACCGCCACCGCCGCGGTGATGCTCTCCGCGCTCCAGGGCTACGGCATCACCCCGGGGCCCCAGCTGATGACCGACCACGCCGACCTGGTGTGGACGCTGCTGGCCAGCCTGCTGATCGGCAACACCCTGCTGCTGGTGCTCAACCTGCCGCTGGCGCCGCTGTGGGCCCGGCTGCTGCGGATCCCGCGCCCGCAGCTCTACGCAGGCATCCTGTTCTTCGCCTGCCTGGGGGCGTACGCCACCAACCTGGACCCGTTCGACATCGCACTGCTGGTCGCCTTCGGCCTGCTCGGGCTGATGATGCGCCGCTTCGGTCTGCCGGTGCTGCCGCTCATCCTGGGCGTCATCCTGGGCCCGCTCATGGAGACCAAGCTGCGCGAGGCGCTGACCATCTCGGGCGGTGACTACACGGCGCTGCTGAGCGAGCCGCTGGCGGTGGTCATCTATGTCCTGATCGCACTGTTCATCCTGGGCCGGCCGTTCATCGCCCGGCTCAGGGCACGGGCCGAGCAGTCGGCCGACCCCGACGAGCTCGACGACGAGAAGGAGCTGGCAAAGTCATGAGCGAGACTCCCGCAGGTGGCTGGGTGGTCGTGGCGTGGGCGCCCGACGTCTTCGGCTCGGTCGCGCTGGACTGGGCGCTCGCCGACGCCGAGCGTCGTGACCGCGGCGTCGTGGTCGTCAACGCCTCCCGGGGCGACGCCCTGGTCGACGACCGCTACGCCCTCGACGAGCAGGTGGGCGAGCTCGAGCGCCGGCTCACCGCGTCCGGCCGGCCCCACGAGATCCGGCAGTCCATCGACCCGGACGTCGCCGGCGCCGTCCTCGACGCCGCCGAGCAGCTCGACGCCAAGCTGGTCGTGGTCGGTCTGCGGCGGCGTACGCCGGTCGGCAAGCTGCTGATGGGCAGCGTCGCGCAGCGGATCCTGCTCGGCGCCTCCTGCCCGGTCCTGTCCGTGAAGCCGGGCTCGGTCCCCGACTGATCGACGCTCCACGGCGCGAGGGTTCGGTGTCCGGGGCGTGTGCCCGTCATACTTCACGGTGATGAGCACTGCCACCGAACCCTCCGCCGAGACCGACCAGCCCCTTCTGTCGGTCGCCATGGTGACCCTCGGGTGCACCCGCAACGAGGTGGACTCCGAGGAGCTCGCCGGCCGGCTGACAGCCGGTGGCTTCCGGCTGGTCGCCGACCCGGACGAGGCCGACACGGTGGTCGTCAACACGTGCGGGTTCGTCGAGCAGGCTAAGAAGGACTCGGTCGACACGCTGCTCGAAGCAGCTGATCTCAAGGAGACCGGTCGGGCTCAGGCGGTCGTTGCGGTCGGCTGCATGGCCGAGCGCTACGGCAAGGACCTGGCCGCCGAGCTCCCCGAGGCCGACGCGGTGCTCGGCTTCGACGACTACCCCGACATCGCCGCCAAGCTCCGCGCGATCCTGGCCGGTGAGACCCACCACCCGCACACGCCCCAGGACCGGCGCCTGCTGCTCCCGATCTCCCCGGTCGAGCGCGACGCCTCCGCCATCTCGGTCCCCGGCATGGCCGCGGTCGACCAGGTGCCCGGTTTCGCAGGACGTACGCGGCTCGACGACGCCCCGTGGGCACCGCTCAAGCTCGCCTCGGGCTGTGACCGCCGGTGCACCTTCTGCGCGATCCCGCAGTTCCGCGGATCCTTCGTCTCGCGACGCCCCTCCGACGTGCTCCACGAGGCCCAGTGGCTGGCTCAGCAGGGCGTCAAGGAGCTCTTCCTGGTCTCGGAGAACTCCACCTCCTACGGCAAGGACCTCGGCGACATCCGGCTGCTCGAGACGCTCCTGCCGGAGCTGGCCGGCATCGACGGCGTCGAGCGCGTGCGCGTCTCCTACCTCCAGCCCGCCGAGACCCGGCCAGACCTGCTGAAGGTCATCGCCACCACGCCCGGTGTGACGCCCTACTTCGACCTGAGCTTCCAGCACGCCTCCAACGCCGTCCTGCGGCGGATGAAGCGGTTCGGCGACCCGGAGAGCTTCCTGGGCCTGCTCGAGCAGGTCCGCGCGTACGCCCCGGAGGCCGGGGTGCGGTCCAACGTCATCGTCGGCTTCCCCGGCGAGACCGAGGAGGACCTCGAGATCCTCACCGACTTCCTGGTCGCCGCCCGCATGGACGTCACCGGCGTCTTCGGCTACTCCGACGAGGAGGGCACCGAGGCCGCCGGCTTCGACGAGTCGCTCAAGCTGGACGCCGATGAGATCCGCGCCCGCGTCGAGCACGTCAACGAGCTCGTCGAGGAGCTCACCGCCCAGCGCGCCGAGGAGCGGATCGGGGAGCAGGTCGTCGTGCTCGTCGAGGAGACCTCCGACGGCGAGATCTGGGGCCGCTCCGCCCACCAGGGGCCTGAGGTGGACGGGATGACCTCCCTGGAGGGCGACGTCGAGGGCGTACGTCCGGGTGATCTGGTGACCGCGACCGTCATCGCCTCCGAAGGCGTTGACCTGGTCGCCTCGGTGAACGGTTAGGGTGCAGCCCGTGAACGCTGAGCCCAATGATGCCGGGACCGCCGAGAAGACCAGCAACTGGAACGTACCCAATGCGCTGACCACGCTGCGGATCCTCGCGGTGCCGTTCTTCGCGTGGGCGCTGCTCGCCGACGGCGGCGACAACCCGACCCTGCGCTGGGTCTCCTTCGCGATCTTCGCGCTGGCGATGATCACCGACAAGATCGACGGTGACCTGGCCCGCAAGCACAACCTGATCACCGACTTCGGCAAGATCGCCGACCCGATCGCCGACAAGGCGGTCACCGGGATGGCCCTCATCGGGCTCTCGATCGTCGGCGACGTGTGGTGGTGGGTCACGATCATCGTGCTGCTGCGCGAGTGGAGCGTCACGCTGCTGCGGCTCTCGGTCCTGAAGAAGATCGTGATCCCCGCCGACCAGCTCGGCAAGATCAAGACCACGGTGCAGGCGGTCGCCCTCGGCGGCCTGCTGATGCCGCTCCCGCACGGTTCCGCCCACGGTGGCGCCTTCGGTGACGCCCTGGTCGGGGAGCTGCTCTTCTACGCCTTCCAGATCTGTCTCGCGGTCGCGGTCGCGCTGACGATGTGGTCCGGCGCCCAGTTCTTCGCCGGGGTGTGGAAGCAGCGCGCCTCGCTGCGTGGCGGGGCCGAGTAACCGCGACTGGTCTGGACCATTTCGACTAGTTGTAACTCCGTTACCGGACGTTCACCCAAGGCGCTCCCAACGAGACGTACGCCGGGTTAGAGTCACGTCGTTTCGGTCGGTCCTCAGCGATCGCACTGATCGGGCAGGCCGGCTGGCGCACTCACTCTTTCACCTCATGCGGGGAGTCGTCTCAATGCTGTCAGCACGTTCGCTGCTCGGATCGGCGGTGGGCCTCACGGTCGCCACCGCCGGTCTGTACGCAGTGGCTGTCCCGGTCGCGCAGGCAACGCCTGCCGGGGACAACCTGGTCATCTCCGAGGTCTACGGCGCCGGAGGCAACTCCGGCGCGGTCTACAACGCGGACTTCGTCGAGCTCTTCAACCCGACCGATGAGGCGATCGCCCTCAACGGTCTGGCCATCCACTACCGCTCCGCGAGCGGGGGCAGCGGCGGTGCCCCGCAGGCGCTGACCGGCTCGGTGGCGGCAGGCGCGCACTACCTGATCCAGATGTCGGCCGCCGGCACGACCGGCGAGGCGCTGCCGACCCCTGACCACACCGCGTCGCCGGCCTTCTCGATGGCCGCCGCGGGCGGGCAGATCTCCCTCCAGCAGGGCACCGCGGTGGTCGCGACCTCCGGGTCGACCGTCGGGGTCGCGGGCATCGTCGACTTCTTCGGCACCTCGGGTGCGACCTCCTTCGAGGGTGCGCCCGCGGGTGCCACCGCGACTGCGACCCAGTCGCTGAGCCGCACCGGCGGTGCGGACACCGACGACAACTCCGCCGACTTCACCCGCACCACGCCGACGCCGACCCCGACCGGCGGCGAGCCGGAGGAGCCCGAGGAGCCCGGCGACCCGGTCGCGGCCACCCCGGCCGAGATCCAGGGCGAGGGCACCACCAGCCCGCTGGCCGGCCAGACCGTCATCACCTCCGGCATCGTCACCGCGGCCTACCCCTCGGGTGGGTTCTCCGGCTTCTACCTCCAGACCGAGGGCACCGGCGGCGAGCGCTCGCTCGCGGACCACCCGGCCTCGGACGCGGTCTTCGTCTACCAGACCCAGGCCGCCGGCGCGGTCACCGCCAAGATCGGCGACAAGGTCACCGTGACCGGCCTGGTCAAGGAGTACGCCGGTCTGACCGAGGTCGAGGTCAGCTCGGCGGCGGGCATCGTGGCCGGCGGCACCGGCGAGATCGCGCCGGTGACGACCGACTGGCCGAGCACGGTCGCGCAGAAGGAGTCGCTGGAGGGCATGCTGTTCGCCCCCGCCGAGCTCACCGTCGCCGACACCTACACCGGCTCCACGGTCTACGGCGAGCTCGGCCTCGCCTCCGGCGACAAGCCGCTGCTCCAGCCGACCGAGGTCGCCCGTCCGGGCTCGGCGGAGGCCGCGGCCGTCGCGGCCGACAACGCCGCCCGCCGGATCGTCCTCGACGACGGCCGCTCCACCTCGTGGCGGGTCCCGACCGACGCGGACCTCCCGTGGGTCTCCAACGACGCCCCGATCGCGGTCGGCGCCTCGGCCGACCTGGACCCGGTGATCTTCACGGAGGGCGGCTCGCCCACAGCCCCGACCTACCGGCTCCAGCCGACCGCCCCGATCTCGGCAGACCCGTCGACGTGGCCGGGTGACTTCGAGAACGTACGCACCGAGGCCCCCGACGCCGCCAAGCTCGGCGACGCCGGCCTGAAGGTCGCCTCGTTCAACGTGCTCAACTACTTCACCACGCTCGGCGACGCCGACGACGACAACGTCGGTGACGGCGGCTGCGAGGCGTACGTCGATCGGGCGGGTGACGGCAACAACGTCTCCGGCGGCTGCGACCAGCGCGGTGCCTGGGACCCCGAGGACTTCGAGCGGCAGCAGGCCAAGATCGTCTCCGCGATCAACGCGCTCGACGCGGACGTCGTCGGCCTGATGGAGATCGAGAACTCCACCACGCTCGGCGAGGCGCCGGGCGAGGCGACCGAGTCGTTGGTGGCCGCGCTCAACGCCGCGGCAGGCGCTGGCACCTGGGCGGCCAACCCGATCTCTGCCCAGCTCCCGGCCGACGGCATGGACGTGATCACCAACGCGATCATCTACAAGCCGGGCTCGGTGAACCGGGTCGGCGAGGCGCTCGCCCTGGGCGACCAGAGCAACGACGACCAGGCCTTCGGCAACGCCCGCGAGCCGATCGGGCAGGTCTTCGCGCCTGCCGGTGGTGGCGCGCCGCTCCTGTTCGTGGTCAACCACTTCAAGTCCAAGGGCTCGGCCGGTCCGTGGCCGGGCGATGCCGACACCGGCGACGGCCAGGGTGCCTCCAACGAGTCGCGGGTCCGTCAGGCGACGGCGCTGCGCGACTGGGTGGCCTCGGTCCAGGAGTCGGCGGGTGTCGCCGACGTCGCGCTGGCCGGCGACTTCAACTCCTACACCTCCGAGGACCCGCTGCAGGTCCTCTACGAGGCCGGCTATGCCGACTCCGAGAAGGTCTCCGGCAACGCCGAGTACAGCTACCTCTTCTCCGGTCTGGTCGGCTCTCTCGACCACATCCTGCTCAGCTCCTCGCTGCAGGCCCGGGTCACCGGCACGGACATCTGGAACGTGAACTCCGGTGAGCCGATCCTGAAGGAGTACAGCCGCTACAACTACACCGGCACCGACCTGCACCAGAACGGCCCGTGGCGCTCCTCGGACCACGACCCCGTGGTCGTCGGGCTCAGCGCGGAGGCGGCACCGGTCGACGTACAGGTGCTGGCCACCAACGACTTCCACGGCCGGATCCAGGCCAACGGGGCCGAGGCGGGCGCGGCGCTGCTCTCCGGGGCGGTCAAGCAGATGCGCGAGGAGAACCCCAACACGGTCTTCGCCGCCGCCGGTGACCTGATCGGCGCCTCGACCTTCGAGTCGTTCATCCAGCACGACAAGCCCACCATCGACGCGCTCAACGAGGCGGGCCTGGAGGTCTCCGCGGTCGGCAACCACGAGTTCGACGCCGGCTACGACGACCTGATCAACCGGGTGATGGCGTCCTACGACGCGGAGGACAACCCCGAGGGCGGTGCGGAGTGGGCCTACATCGGTGCCAACGTCACCCTCAAGTCCACCGGCGACCCGGCGGTCCCGGCGACCTGGATCAAGGAGATGTCCGGCGTCAAGGTCGGCTTCGTGGGGGCGGTCACCGAGGAGCTCCCGTCCCTGGTCTCGCCCGCCGGCATCGCTGACCTCGAGGTCGGCGACATCGTCGAGTCGACGAACACCTACGCCGACGAGCTCAAGGCCGAAGGTGCCGACGTGGTCGTCATGCTCGTCCACGAGGGAGCCCCGTCGATCAACTGTGCCGCGATGGACAACCCCGGCACCACCTGGGGAGACATCGTCACCGGCGTCAACGCCAACGTCGACGCCATCGTCTCGGGGCACACCCACCTGGCGTACGACTGCTCCTTCCCGGTCGCCGAGTGGGCCGACCGGGCGGTGACGGAGCGGCCGGTGGTCTCCGCGGGTCAGTACGGCACCAACCTGAACCGTCTCGTCTACACCGTCGACCCCACCTCGGGTGAGGTCGAGGGGCTCTCCACGAGCCTGGTCGCGCTGGCCTCGGGTGGCTTCCAGCCCGACGCGGCCACCGCGAAGATCGTCACCGACGCGGTGGCGAAGGCCGACGTGCTCGGTGCCGAGGTGCTGGGTCAGATCGAGGCGCCGCTCAACCGCGCCAAGCTCGCCAACGGGACCACCGAGAACCGTGGCGGGGAGTCGACCCTGGGCAACACGGTCGCCGAGGTGCAGCGCTGGGCGACCTCCGCCCCAGAGTCGGGCGAGGCGCAGATCGCGTTCATGAACCCCGGCGGCCTGCGCGCGGACATGGCCGGAACCGCGGCCGGCGAGGCTCGCGACATCACCTACAAGCAGGCCGCGCTGGTGCAGCCCTTCGCCAACACGCTGGTCAACATGGACCTGACCGGTGCGCAGATCAAGACCGTCCTGGAGCAGCAGTGGCAGCGGGACGCCGCCGGCGCCGTGCCGTCCCGGCCGTTCCTGAGGCTCGGGGTCTCCGACGGGTTCACCTACACGTACACGCAGGCCGACGACCCGGCCCATCCCGGCACCACGCTGGGCACGGTGACCGGCATGTGGCTCGACGGTTCGCCTCTCGACCCGGAGGAGACCTACTCGGTCACGGTGAACTCGTTCCTCGCCTCCGGTGGGGACAACTTCCGCGAGCTCGCCAACGGCGCAGGCAAGCGCGACACCGGCAAGATCGACCTGAGCGCGATGGTCGACTACCTCGCCGATCAGACTGCCGAGGGGCCGCTGCCGGTCGACTACGGCCAGCGGGCCGTCGAGGTGACCTTCCCGGCCTCGGCACCTTCGGAGTACGCGCCGGGGGAGACGGTCACCTTCGACCTCGCCTCCCTGGCGATGACCGGTCAGGACCTCACCGACTCGTCGGTGGAGATCCGGCTCGGTGACACCGTGCTGGGCACCGCGGCGGTCGACAACACGATCGGCACGGTGACGTACGACAACCATGGCACCGCCTCGGTCTCGGTGACCCTGCCCTCGACGGCGCCCCCGGGTGCGAACCAGCTCACCGTCGTCGGCTCGACGACCGGGACCAGCGTGCTGGTGCCGATCACGGTCAAGGAGGTGGCCCCGCAGGCCCCGGCCTGGGATGCGCGCACCATCTACCGCACCGGCGACGAGGTGACCTATGCCGGTTCGCTGTGGCGGGCGCTGTGGTGGACGACCGCGGTCGCGCCCGGCTTCCCCTACGGCGCCTGGGAGGAGATCGTGACCGCCGAGGACGGCACCGCCGTCTGGACGCCGTCACGGATCTTCACCGCCGGTGACGTGGTGGTCCACGAGGGCCGCCGCTACGAGGCGAAGTGGTGGACCCGCAACCAGCGGCCGGGCGACAAGCACGGTCCCTGGAAGCTGCTTCGCTGATCAGGGACAGGTGATAGCGGCCCGGACGTCACTGCGACGACCC
>NZ_JBHWLY010000108.1:0-14880 GCF_042730435.1 Nocardioides sp. NPDC059952
CGGGTGTGGCGCAGCGGATTCTTGCTGGGATCAGTGGGGCTTGTGGGGGTGGAGGGGTGGCCCTTCGGGCCACTTACCATCCACAGAAGCGAGGACGTTCGCTCAACGCGAAAACAGGGTTTGAACTGGGAAAATAGATGGTCACGAAGGTCGTTGAGGCGTAGAGTCAGACGCATCACAACACCTCGTGAAGGAAGGGCTGGCGATGAGTCTCGGGCGCGACATCGACCCCTGGGGCACCAACCCCGGCGACGCGATCGACGCCGCCCTCGAGGCCATCGAAACCGCCCTCCACGACCTCCTCGCGAGCGACCCGGCCTACTGGCGCACCAGCCAGAAGAAGGACCTGCTGGAACGGTTGGAGAAACTCCAGACCCAACAGGCCGCACTGAAGCTGCGGGTCCTCGCTACGTCCGGTGACATCGCCGAGGAGACCGGCGACAAGGACGCCTCCGCCTGGATGCGCGCCGAGCTCCTCCTCGACAAGGGTGTAGCCCGCTCCCAGATCAAGCTCGCCACCGGGGTGGCCAAGTACGACCTCGTCGCAGCCTGGCTGGCCGAAGGCGTGGTGTCCCTAGACAAGGCCCGCGTCATCACCCGGGCGTTGGACAAGGTCCATGCCGACCCTGTCGCGAATGCCGAAGACCTGGCCCTGGCCGAAAAGCTCCTGGTCGACTACGCGACCCAATTGACGGCGAACGAGCTCCGCATCGTCGGCCGGAAGATTCTGACCGAGGTCGACCCAGCCCGGTTCGAAGACGCCGAAGCCAAGGCGCTGCTCGCCGAGGAGGAACGCGCCCAGCAGAAGACCGCGCTGCGGGTCTGGGACAACCACGACGGCACTATCGGGTTCGACGGCGTGCTCCCGACCTCGATCGGGATGCGGTTCAAGCGGCTGGTCGAGGCCTACGCCCAACCCCGCAAACAGCAACTGGTTGCCAAAGGCAGCCCGTTGCCGCCGTGGGAGCGGTTGATGGGCCAAGGCTTCTCCCGCCTCCTGGAGACCATCGACCCCGCCGCCCTGCCCCGCCACGGCGGCGACGCGACCACGATCAACGTGGTCATCTCCCTCAACGAGCTCCGCAAGGACCTCGGCACCGCCACCCTGGGCTATGACGAGACCAACGGGGCCACGATCACCGCCGCCGAGGCCCGGCGGATGGCGTGCAACGCGACCATCATCCCCTGGGTGTTGGGCGGTGATGGTGAGGTCCTCGATGCCGGCCGGGCCAGCAGGTTCTTCCAGCCCATCCAACGCAAGGCACTCCGGCTCCAGCAGAAGTGCTGCCAAGCCGAGGGCTGTGACATGCCACCGGAATGGTGCGACGCCCACCACCTAGATCCGTGGGCTGCGGGAGGGAAGACCGACCTGAAGGACGGGGCCCTGCTCTGTCCACATCACCATCGTCTGGCGCACGCCCCGGCGTACGTCCATGAACGGTTGCCGGACGGCACCATCCGCTTCACCCGCCGCCCCTAGACGCGCGACGCTGTAACAGTCTGTGCCGAAAATGAGTATCGGCGCTCACGCCAGGTCTGACCATGCCGTCGAGACTGGGTGATGTGAGGACTTTGTGGGCCGTGATCGCCGTCGTGGTGCTGACTCTCGTCGCAGGTGTCGGAGCGCTCTGGGTGTGGGCTCAGGGGTCTCCGGCCGAGGCGCGGACCCATGCGCGCGCGGTGGCGATCTTCAACGCGATGGAGACCTATCCCGGCAAGACCGCCTACGACCAGGCGCGCGAAGGGGCGCGGCGTGGAGAGGTGGAGATCCTGGTGGCGACCGACAGGCCCGCGGATGGCCGCCGGATCGTGCTGGCGATCACGGCGCACCACGAGTGCCGTACGAATTGGGAGTGTGCGACCCGGATCTGGCCCGATTCCTCGAACACCTACTCCGCCACCCGTTGCTTCGAGTGGTCGCAGTCGCGCGAGTGGGGCACCGCCGAGGAGGTCGACTGTCCGAGGACACCGGAGATCGACACGACTCCCGCAGGGACCGTCGGGCTCCCGGACGATGCGGAGGCCCGCCTCGAGGCGGCCTTACGCGCGAACGACGCGGCCGCGAGCGTACGTGCCCTCACCGACCTCCCCGGGCTCGAGATGCGTGAGGAGGGCACGAGGATCTATGTCGCCTCCGGTGGGATCACCGGCTACTGGACGGGACGGATGGCGACCGATTGCCTGCTCGGGTGGAAGGTCGATGGCACGGTCGACGTCGTACGCCTCTCCTCAAGCCCCCACGAGGAGCCGCTGAGCTGTGGCTGGGAGGCCGCTCGGGCTCGGGCGGACGGGTGACACCCCGACCGGTTGGCTGCCCAGGGACACTGAAGGCATGCGACGGATCGGCGTGCTGGGCGGGATGAGCTGGGAGTCGACGGCGGAGTACTACCGCCTGCTCAACGAGATCACCGCGAAGCGGCTCGGCGGGCTGCACTCGGCGGATCTGCTCGTACGGTCGGTGGACTTCGCCGACATCGAGGAGATGCAGGTCGCCGGCGAGTGGGAGCGGGCCGGGGCGCGCCTCGCCGAGGAGGCGGCGACGCTCAGCGACGCCGGGGCGGAGGTGATCGTGCTGGCCACCAACACGATGCACAAGGTGGCCGGGGCGTTGGAGGAGACGTACGGGGAACGGTTCCTGCATCTCGGTGACACGACGGCGGCCGCGGTCAACGCGTCAGGAGTCGGACGGGTGGGGCTCCTCGGGACCGGCTTCACGATGTCGCAGCCGTTCTACGCCGACCGGCTGCGTGGCCACGGCCTGGAGGTCATCGTCCCCACCGAGCCGGACCAGGAGACCGTCCACCGGATCATCTACGAGGAGCTGTGCCTGGGGACGTTCCTGGACAGCTCCCGGCAGGCGTACGTCGAGGTCATCGATCGTCTCGTCGCCGGCGGCTGCGAGGGAGTCGTCCTGGGCTGCACCGAGATCGAGCTGCTGCTGCCGATCGAGACGTACGCAGGTGTGCCGCTGTTCCCGACGACCAGGCTGCACTGCGAGGCCGCGATCGAAGCGGCCCTCAGCGACTGACTGTGGCCCACTCCTCGGCGAGGATCGCGTAGGAGAGGCCGTCGAGCCAGCCGCGGGTGCGGTGCAGGGAGTCCTTGACGGTGTGCGACTCGCGCCGCATCCCGAGCCGCTCCATGAGCCGCCAGGAGGCCTCGTTGTCGGCGAAGCACTCCGCGACGATGCGGCGCAGCCCCAGCGGGCCGAAGCAGGCGTCCAGCACGGCGCGCACGGCCTCGGTGGCGTAGCCCTTGCCCTGGTGGGCTGGATCGATCGTCCAGCCGAGCTCGGCCTGGGTGCCGTTGGCCCGCTCACGCACCTCGGTCTGCGACCACGGGTCGGTGATCCGCAGCATGAGGTCGCCGACGATGATGCCGTCACGCTCGATCACGAGGGCGGGGCCGATCACGTCGGGACGCTCGAAGACCTTGCGGTAGGCCTCGAGGTCCGCGAACGCGGTCGTCACCCATTCGGCCACCTCGGGAAGCCCTCGGAAGGCCCAGGTCGGCTCGATGTCGGCGGGCACCATCCGGCGGATCACCAGGCGTTCGGTGTGCAGCGGCCACTCGGCCTTCACCAGCGGATCAGGTCGGGTGTCGATCATGCGCCCACCCTCGCACCAACCCGGTCCGGGATGCCACCGAGTTCTTCGGGGAGGCCGCCGGGGAGGCCGGAGTGGCGTACGACCAGGGAGGTGACCGCGCGGGTGAGGCAGACGTAGAGACGGCGGAGGCCGGTGTCGCGGTCGGGCTCGCCGTCGACGATCCCGACCGGGTCGGAGACGACGACGTGGTCGAACTCGAGCCCCTTCGCCAGCGAGGCGGGTACGAGATCGAGATGCGCGTCGAACTCGGTCTCCTCATCGGCCCTCACCCCGATCTCGGCGAAGGGGAGCCCGGCCTCGGTCAGCTCGGCACGCACCGCCGCCAGCGAGGCGTCGGGCACGATCAGCCCCACCGACCCGGGGCGCTCCAGGGCGGCCCCGAGCGCCTCCACGACCGATGAGCTGGTGAAGGTCAGGTCACCGCGCGTGCGGCGCACTGCGACCGGCGGCTCCAGGTCGGGGGCGATGTGGGGGAGCAGGCGGGTCGCGTAGGCGATCACGTCCGCCGGCACCCGGAACCCACGGGTGAGCTGCTCGACATGGCCGTCGGGCTTGCCGAGGTGCGCCAGGGCATCCGCCCACGACGCGGAGGCCCACGGCGTGGTCGCCTGGGCGAGGTCGCCGAGGATCGTCAGCGACCCCGTGGTCGAACGGCGGCCGAGCGCGCGCAGCATCATCGCGGAGAGGTCCTGGGCCTCGTCGGCGACGATGTGGGCCACCGACGGCGTGCGTTCGAGCAGGTCGGCGATCTCGTCGAGGAGCACCACGTCGGCCAGCGTCCAGCGGGCCGTGCCGGCCGAGCGCGGCGGCTTCTCCCAGAGCAGGCTCTCCTGCTCCGTCTCCGAGAGGAGCCCGTCGGCGACCTCCGCCAACCAGGCCGCGTCGGTGAACAGCCGGAACAGCACCTTCGCGGGCTTCAGGTCTGGCCAGAGCGCGGCGGCGTAGTCCTTGACCGGCTTGGCCCGCGCCACCGCGTCGTGCACCCGGTCGTCGGGGGAGTCGCCCGAGCGTTCCATCTGGACCAGCACGCGGTGGGCCAGAGCGCGCGGGAGCAGGGCCCGCGCCGCGGCGTACCTCAGATCGTTGGCGCGCAGCCCTTCCAGCGCCTCCTGTGCCTCTGAGGTCGGCACCCGCCAGCGCCGCGAGCCGCGCGGCACGACCAGGGCCTCCTCCGGCGATCCGACGTGGGACCAGACCGCCCGGCTGAGCAGCTCGGCCATGCGTACGTCGCCCTTCAGCGTCGCCACCGCGGCCGGCTCCTGCGCGCGGACGCCGCCGTGGCTCTGCCCGTTCTCGGCAACCAGCTGGTCGATCGTCGCCTGCTTGGCCTGGATCTCGCCGAGCGCGGGGAGCACGTCGCGGATGTAGCGCAGGAAGGAGGCGTTCGGACCGACGATCAGGACGCCTCGCCGGGTCAGCTGGTCGCGGTGCGCGTAGAGGAGGTACGCGGCCCGGTGCAGTCCCACGGCCGTCTTCCCCGTGCCCGGCGCACCCTGCACGACGATCGTCTGCGACAGGTCGGCGCGGACCAGGACGTCCTGCTCGGGCTGGATGGTGGCGACGATGTCGCGCATCGGCCCCACGCGCGGCCGCTCGATCTCGGTCTCCAGGATCGCCGAATGCTCCTGGCCAGCCCCCACTTCGGTCAGCGACTCGTCCTCGAACGCCGTCAGGTCCCCGTGGGAGAACCCGTAGCGCCGCCTCCGCGCGAGCCCCATCGGCTCGGTCCGCGACGCCCGGTAGAAGGGGACGCTGACCGGAGCCCGCCAGTCGACCACCATCGGGTCGCCCGCGCTGTCGGAGATGTGGCGCCGCCCGATGTGGAAGGACTCGCCTCCCACGGCAGTGGTCCGGTCGATCCGGCCGAAGAAGAGCGGTACGTCCGGGTCGTCGGCGAGCTGCTCCAGCCGGCGCGTGAGCGTGGCGTCGAGGATCTCGGCACTGACCCAGTTGCCGGCCGTGGAGGAGTCCAGCGACTCCACCTTCTTCCGCATCCGGGCCAGATCGTTCCGGGAGGCGGCCAGATGGGCGCGCTCCGCGCCGAGGTCGTCTACGGGCATGGCTGTTTCATCGCTTCTCCGTCAGCGGCAGGTTTCGATGGGGGCGCGGGGTCAAAGGCTCCAACATAGGCGACCACGGAGTGGGCGCCCAACTGGTTATCGCTGACGGCGTTGGGCATCAGGAGGCACAATTGGAGCGTGAGCCTGTTCGATCGCTTCCGACGCCGCGGGACGCGCATGAGCCGTCCGACGGGCGAGAGCTACACCGGATCCACACGTGTGCGCGCCGCGGACTCCGCCGGCCAACAGCATCTCGAGCAGTTCGTGAAGACCCGACGTGGGGTCGAGGGGTTCGTCGAGCCGCGCACCGTCGTCAGCGAGGTGACCCTGCTGCTGGTCGCGCACGACGGCGAGTGGACCCGGCGGCGCGTGCCCTCGGCGCAGTGGGCGCACAAGTTCGCCAACAAGCACCAGGTCCCGTCCTACGACGCCGCGGTGGTCGGCGTACCGCAGCGGATGCGCGACTACAACCGGCGCCAGAGGCAGCAGGGTTGATGCAGTACACCTTGATCTAGGCTTTGCCGACGTGGGTGAGGACCTGATGATCTCGGCGCGCGGGCTGCGCAAGTCCTTCGGCGACTTCGAGGCGGTACGCGGCATCGACGTGTCCGTGCGCCCCGGGGCGGCCTTCGGATTCCTGGGACCCAACGGCGCCGGCAAGTCCTCGACGATGCGGATGATCTGCTGTGTCTCGCCGCCCAGCGGGGGAGAGCTGCGGGTCTTCGGGATGGATCCGGCCAAGGACGGGCCGAAGATCAAGGCGCGGCTCGGGGTGTGCCCGCAGGAGGACACCCTCGACGTCGAGCTCAACGTCTACGACAACCTCTTCGTCTACGGGCGCTACTTCGGGCTGCCGAGGGCCGAGGTGAAGGGCCGGATCGAGGAACTGCTCGACTTCGTCCAGCTCACCGACAAGGCCAGGTCCAAGGTCGACGACCTCTCCGGCGGCATGAAGCGACGGCTGACGATCGCCCGGAGCCTGATCAACCGACCCGAGATCCTGGTGCTCGACGAGCCGACCACCGGCCTGGACCCCCAGGCCCGCCACGTCATCTGGGACCGGCTCTTCCGGCTCAAGCAGGCGGGCGTGACCCTGCTGCTGACCACCCACTACATGGACGAGGCCGAGCAGCTGTGCGACGAGCTCGTGGTCATGGACCAGGGCCGGATCGTCGCCCACGGGACGCCGCTGGGACTCATCCAGCAGCACTCCACGCGCGAGGTCGCCGAGCTGCGGTTCGGCGTCGGTGAGCACGAGGCGCTGGCGGCCAAGGTCGAGGACCTCGCCGAGCGGGTCGAGGTGCTGCCCGACCGGCTGCTGCTCTACAGCGACGACGGCGAGGCGGTCATCGAGGCCGTCCACAGCCGCGACCTGTCGCCGGTGGCCACCCTCGTTCGGCGCTCCTCGCTCGAGGACGTCTTCCTGCACCTGACCGGCCGGACCCTGGTGGACTGATGACCGACTACGCCGACTCGGCAGCGGCGACCCCACCGACGGCTCCCGCCGGGTTGGTCTCCGGCGCGCTGCGGATGGGGGACTACTGGCTCACCGTCCTGGCACGCACCTGGAAGGGCGGGGTGATCACGACCTTCGTGACGCCCTTCTTCTACGTGCTGGCGCTGGGCGTGCTGCTCGGGGAGTTCGTGGAGGCCGATCCGGCCACTCTCGAGGGTGCCGAGTCCTATCTGGCCTTCGTCGCGCCGGGCATGGTCGCTGCGCACGCGATGACGATCGCCTTCTCCGAGATGACCTATCCGGTCTACGGGATGGTCAAGTGGCAGCGGATCTACTTCTCGATGATCGCCTCGCCGCTCACCGCGTCCCACATCGTGCTGGCCCAGCTGGGCTTCCTGATGCTGCGTACGTTGTTCGCCTGCGGGGTCTTTCTGCTGGTCCTGGCGCCTTTCGGGGTCTTCGAGACGTGGTGGGGCGTGCTGACGGCGTGGTTGGTGCAGGGGCTGGTCGTGCTGGCCTTCGGGACGCCGGTGCTGCTGTTCTCGCTCTCGATCAAGGGCGAGGAGTCCTTCGCGCTGATCTTCCGGCTGGGGATGATCCCGCTGACGCTGTTCTCCGGCACGTTCTTCCCCGTCGCCAACCTCGGGCCGGTGCTGGAGAAGGTCGCGATGGCCTCGCCGCTGTGGCAGGGGGTCAACCTGACCCGGATGCTCGCGCTGGGCGAGATCGACTGGGCGCTGGCCGCGGTCCATGTCGGCTATCTCGGGCTGCTCGCGGGCGTGTGCTGGTGGCTCGCGGTGCGCAGGCTGGGCGAGAGGCTGGTCTCCTGAGATGGCGCTCTTCACCGCCGCCATGGGCGCCACCGTCGCCCGGCCGCTTCGGGGCGGCGAGGCCGCTCGGCTGCTGCTGTGGCGCAACATCCTGGTCTACCGGCGCGCCTGGCTGGTGTTCATCACCGGCTTCCTGGAACCGGTCTTCTACCTGTTCTCGATCGGCATCGGCGTGGGCGCGATGGTGGTCGGCTTCGAGTACGCCGGGAGGCCGGTCGACTATCGCGAGTTCGTCGCCCCCGGGATGATCGCGGCCTCGGCGATGAACGGGTCGCTGCTCGATGCGACGTTCAACTTCTTCTTCAAGCTGAAGTACAACAAGCTCTACGACCAGATGCTGGCCACCCCGCTGCGTACGGTCGACATCGCGGTCGGCGAGATCCTCTGGAATCAGCTGCGCAGCGGGATCTACGTCACCGCGTTCCTGCTGATCATGGTCGCGATGGACCTGGTCCACTCCTGGTGGGCGCTTCTGGTCGTCCCGGCGGCGCTGCTCATCGGGTCGGCCTTCGGGGCTGTCGGCATGGCACTGACGACCTACATGACCTCCTGGCAGGACTTCGAGAAGGTCACCCTCGCGATGATGCCGATGTTCCTGTTCAGCGCCACGTTCTTCCCCGTGACGGCCTATCCGGAGTGGCTGCGCTGGGTCGTGGAGGTCACGCCCCTCTACCGCGGCGTCGTGCTGTGCCGAGAGCTGACGCTCGGGGTCCCGTCGTGGGGCTCGCTGGTCTCGGTGGTCTACCTGCTGGCCTTCGGGGCGGTCGGTCTCGTGATCGTGCGGCGCAGGCTCGACGCGCTCCTGCTCACCTGAGCGGCGGCAACTCGCGTCTCACAGGCAGGATCTCGCTCGTGGCCGCCCGGGTTGGCCGTCAAGATGGAGGCATGACCTATGACGCGATCACGCCCGACACCAAGGACTGGACCTGGGTCCTCGACCGGCCCTGCCCGGAGTGTGGATTCGTCGCCGGTGCGGTGACCGCGGACCAGCTGCCCGAGATCGTGCGCGACAACGCGACCTACTGGGAGATCTACCTCGCCGCCGACAACGCGCGCGAGCGCCCCCGGCCGGGGGTGTGGTCGGCGCTGGAGTACGGGGCACACGTACGCGACGTCCACCGCATCTTCGCCGAACGGCTGCAGCAGATGCTGACCGAGGACGAGCCGCGGTTCGCCAACTGGGACCAGGACGTGACCGCCCGCGAGGAGGACTACGCCGGCCAGGACCCGGTCGTCGTCGCCGAGCAGCTGATGGACGCCGCCGACGAGATCGCCACGATCTACGAGAAGGTCCCGCCGGACGCGTGGGGCCGTCGCGGGACCCGGTCCAACGGCGACGTGTTCAGCGTCGAGTCGCTGGGCCGCTACCACCTCCACGACGTCGTCCACCACCTGTGGGACGTACGCTCGGCCGCCAAGCGGGCGACCGTCGCCGCCTACGACGCGGGCGTCGCGACGTACGTCCAGGGCAGCTCGTTCTCCGAGGAGAACCGCTCGGTCCTGGACAGGTTCCTGGCCGTGCTCGAGGACGGCGACCACGTGCTCGAGATCGGCACCGGGCCGGGCCACGACGCGAAGGCCCTCGAAGCCGGGGGAGTGCGGGTGCGGCGCACCGACATCAGCGAGGGGTTCGTGGCGCACCTGCGCAAGCAGGGGTACGCCGCTGCCTGCCTGGACCCGCTGGTCGACGACCTGCGCGACCCGGTCCACCCCGACGTCCCCTATGCCGCGGTCTGGGCCTCGGCGACGCTGCTGCACGTGGCCCGCGACGACCTCGGGACGGTGCTCGCCCGGCTCGCCGAGGTGACCCGTCCCGGCGGTGTGCTGCACGTGTCGATGAAGGAGGGCGACGGCGAGGAGTGGACCGAGCGCGGTCACATCGAGGCTCCCCGGCTCTTCGTCTACTGGCGCGAGGCCGCGCTCCGGGAGGCGCTGGCCGAGGCCGGCTGGGAGGTGCTCGAGGTCGGGCACGCCGACGGACGCCTCGGCGACGTCTGGCTCGACGTCCTCGCCCGCCGGCCCGACCGAGCCTGAGTAGCATTCGGGGCGATGAGACACACGGAGTTCTGGTCCCGGATGGACGATGCGCTCGGCGCGGGCTACGCGCGAGCGTGGGCACGCCAGTTCGTCATGGGCGACCTGAGCGGGCGCACCGCCCAGGAGGCCCTCGACGACGGCGTCCCGCCCAAGGAGGTCTGGGCCGCGGTCTGGAAGGCCCTGGAGCTGCCGGCGCGTGAGCGGTGACGCTGGTCGCTCCGGCCACGGTGGCCGCGGTCCAGAAGCGCACCATCCTCACCCTGGTCGCCACCCAGGCGGTCGGCGCGATGGGCATCACGATCGGCATCGCGACCGCCTCCCTGTTGGCGCGCGACCTGTCCGGCTCGGAGTCGATGGCCGGCCTCTCCCAGACGACGCAGGTGCTCGGCGCCGCCGTCGCTGCCTACGTCCTGGGGCGGGTGATGGACGCGCGCGGGCGCCGGTTCGGGCTGCTGGCGGGCTACCTGCTCGGGGCGGCCGGTGGGCTGCTGGCGGTGCTGGCCGGCGTGGTCGGCTCGATGACCTTGTTGCTGGTCGGAGCGGTGCTGCTGGGCGCGACCACCGCGGCGAACAACGGCGCGCGCTACGCCGCCACTGACCTGGCACCTGCCAGGAGCCGTGCGCGGGCGCTGTCGGTCGTGGTCTGGGCGACCACGTTCGGCGCGGTGATCGGCCCCAACCTGACCGGCGTCGCCGAGATCTTCTCTGACGCCGTCGGGATCCCGGCCCTCACCGGGCCGTTCGCGATCGGGTCGATGGGGATGCTGGCCGCCGCGCTGGTGGTCGGGGTCTTCCTGCGACCCGACCCGCTGCTGGTCGCCCGGGAGGGCGCGCCGGCCACGGAGCCCTCACCGGTGGTCGAGCCTGTCGAGACCACCAGCTGGCGCCGCGCGATCGCCGTCATCCGGGAGCGGCCCGCGCTCGCGGCGGCGGTCGTCGGGCAGGCCGCGGCACACGCCACGATGGTGGCGGTGATGGTGATGACCCCGCTCCACATGGAGCATGGCGGCGCCGGCCTGGAGATCATCGGACTGGTGATCAGCGGGCACGTCCTGGGCATGTTCGCCTTCGCGCCCATCGCCGGCTGGCTGGCCGACCGCGTCGGCCGGGCCGACGTGATGGCGCTGGGCGGCGGGGTGCTCCTGGTGTCCCTGGTCCTGTGCGCCGCGGCACCGCAGGGCAGTTCGGCGCGGATCTTCGTCGGGCTCTTCCTGCTCGGTCTCGGCTGGTCGCTGGCCACGATCGCGGCGGCCACCTCGGTCGCCGACAACACCCCTCTCGAGGTGCGCGCCGACGTCCAGGGCACCGCCGACCTGATCATGGGCGTCGCCGCTGCCGCCGCCGGGGCGGTGTCGGGCGTCGTCGTCGACCTGGCCGGATATCCGGCACTCGCGCTCGGCACGATCCTGCTGGTCGGGGTGCTGTTCGGGGCTGCGTACGTGGCTCGTCGGGCGGCCTGAGGAGTTCTCCTCGGCTGAGGTACGACGGGACGTTCTGGTCGGTCTACCGTCTGGTAGCCGACAAGAACGTCCCGTCGTATGTCGACGGTCAGCCGAGGAGCTTCTCCATCGTGTCGATCTCGGTCGACTGCGACTCGATGATCGTCCCGGCCAGGTCGACGGCGGGCTTGAACCGGCCCTCGGCCTGCTCGGTCTCGGACATCTCGACCGCACCCTCGTGGTGCTCGACCATCATCTCGAGCCACATGTCGCCGAACTCGGCGTCGGAGGCGTTCTCCAGGGCATCCATGTCGTCGGCCGACATCATCCCGGGCATGTCGTCGGCCATGCCCTCCATGGAGTCGGACATGCTGCTGTCGTCGTCGCCATGGCCCTCGTGGCCGCCGTTGACGTGGTCGCGCATCGTGGCGGGCACCTCCTCGCCCCACTCGCGGAGCCAGCTGGACATGGTCTCGATCTCGGGGCCCTGAGCGGCGCGGATCGCCTCGGCCAGCTTCTCGACCTCCGGGTCGAGCTTGCGGTCCATGGTCAGGTCGACCATCGAGATCGCCTGGGCGTGGTGCTGGATCATCTCGGTGGCGAAGGCCACGTCGGCCTTGTTGTGCTCGGTCTCCGAGAGCTGCTGAGGCTGGGTGGCCTCCTCGCTGCCGCCACAGGCGGACAGCGTCAGCAGCATGGCCAAGCCGGCTGCCGCCCAGGTCGTGCGGATGAGGGGTCGTTGCGTACGCATCTGTTGTTTCTCCTTGTCAAGTGCTGTTTTCGGGGTCCTCGGAGGGACCGCTCAGCACCTGATGACGGAGAAGGCCCACTCCGGTGGCGGGCCGGTCGCGGGATGCGCGAGGAAGGGTGTGGACCCGGCGGTCCGGGACCGGAGGTGGGTGTGGGCGAACCACCAGGCAGGAGTACGCCGCCACAGCCCGCTGAGGAGCAGCGCGCCGGCAGCGAGCAGGAACGCCGCGCACAGCATCATCGCGGTATGTCCGACCCCGCCCTCGTTACCGGTGTGGTCGGCGGCACCGGCGGCCGCGTGGTCGAGAGCGTGGGTGTGCTCCACGTGTGCGGCGGGCAGGCTCAAGGTGCCGTGCTCGCCGTCCGAGCCGGTGCCGTGCAGGCTCAGCGCGTGCATGGCCAGCAGGCCGGCGACCGTGACCACGACCGCCGCCAGCAGACCGGCGCGCGCAACCACCCGGGTCGCCCGCTGCCGTCCTCGCACTGCCGTCAACACACCGCACACCTTAGGGAGTCGTCCGCGGTTGGACAAAGCCGGCTCCCGAGGGGATAGCCCTTGCGAGGGCATACCCCCATGGGGTATGAATTGAGGCGTAGGAACACCGAACGATCGAGCAAGGGAGCGACATGACGTCGCATGACGAGCACCTGCACGCCGGGCACGACCACGCCGGACATCAGCACGCGATGCACGGGGGTCACGGCGACCACTCCGCGCACGGAGGCGGATCCGGGGTGAACGCGATGGCGGCCAGCGCCACGCTGCACTGCCTCACCGGGTGCGCGATCGGCGAGATCGCCGGACTGATGATCGGCACCGCGATCGGGCTCAGCACTGGATGGACGATCGCCCTGGCCGTCACGCTCGCGTTCGTCTTCGGCTACGCCCTCTCGACGCTGCCGCTGCTCAAGTCGGGCCTGGCCGTCGGTGCGGCGCTCAGCGTCGTGCTGGCCGCCGACACCCTCTCGATCGCCACGATGGAGCTGGTCGACAACCTGGTCATGGCGCTCATCCCCGGCGCCATGGAGGCCGGGCTCGTCAACGTCGTGTTCTGGATCGGGATGATGATCGCTCTCGCCGTCGCCTTCGTTGCCGCCTTCCCGGTCAACCGCTACCTGCTCCAGCGGGGCAAGGGGCACGCCCTGACGCACGAATATCACGGTGCGGAGCCTGTTCAGGAGGGCGTACGCCGCTTCATTCCGTCCTTCTCCAGCGGTGCTCTGGCGGCGGTGATCATCGCTTTCATGCTCGGTGGTCTCTCGGTCGCCGTCGCCGACGAGATGGGTGGCGGCTCGGCTCCCGCCGAGGAGGTCGAGATGCAGGGCCACTGAGGCTCCGATGACCTCGACACGCCCGAACAGGTGTTCACATCGAACGCTTGTTCGGGCTAGTGTGTGGTAGTAGGTGGAGCGTGGTTCGTGCTATCGCCCAGGCAAAAACCGGGTCGTGAAACACCGTGCCAGAGGGTCCCGTTCAAAACTGTCGGTGGTCCCGTCTAGCGTCTGCCTTGATGACGACGAAGACACGTGGACAAGCGGCAGGCAAGGGGAAGAAGTCTGCCCCTCAGGAAGGAAAGAACATGGCGGCAGGTGATCGCGAGAAGGCATTGGACGCCGCTCTCGCCAACATCGAGAGGCAGTTCGGCAAGGGCTCGGTCATGCGGCTGGGCGATGAGACCCGGGCTCCGCTGGAGGTGATCCCGACCGGCTCGATCGCGCTCGACGTGGCGCTGGGTCTGGGCGGTCTGCCCCGCGGGCGGGTCGTGGAGATCTACGGTCCGGAGTCCTCGGGTAAGACGACGGTGGCGCTCCACTCGGTCGCCAGCGCTCAGCGCGCCGGCGGCATCGTGGCCTTCATCGACGCCGAGCACGCGCTCGACCCGGAATACGCGAAGAACCTCGGCGTCGACACCGACGCTCTGCTGGTCTCCCAGCCCGACTCGGGTGAGCAGGCCCTGGAGATCGCCGACATGCTGATCCGCTCGGGTGCGCTCGACCTGATCGTCATCGACTCCGTCGCGGCGCTGGTGCCGCGGGCCGAGATCGAGGGCGAGATGGGCGACAGCCACGTCGGTCTGCAGGCTCGACTGATGAGCCAGGCGCTGCGGAAGATGACCGGTGCGCTCAACAACTCCGGCACGACCGCGATCTTCATCAACCAGCTGCGCGAGAAGATCGGCGTGATGTTCGGCTCGCCCGAGACCACGACCGGTGGTCGCGCGCTGAAGTTCTACTCCTCGGTGCGACTCGACGTGCGCCGGATCGAGACGCTCAAGGACGGCACCGACATGGTCGGCAACCGCACCCGCGTCAAGGTCGTGAAGAACAAGGTGGCCCCGCCGTTCAAGCAGGCGGAGTTCGACATCATGTACGGGAAGGGCATCTCCCGCGAGGGCGGCCTGATCGACGTCGGTGTCGAGGCTGGCCTGGTCCGCAAGGCCGGTGCTTGGTACACCTACGAGGGTGACCAGCTCGGCCAGGGCAAGGAGAACTCGCGCAACTTCCTCAAGGACAACCCCGACCTGGCCAACGAGCTGGAGAAGCGGATCCTGGAGAAGCTCGGTGTCGTGCCGACGGTCGACGCTCCGGCTGACGGCGAGGCGCCCGCGGCCGAGCCCGTCGGCGTCGAGGACTTCTAGGTCCGTCTGACTCGTGGCTTCGTCGAAGCGTGACCGCTCGTCCACCCAGGATCCCTGGGTC
>NZ_JBHWLY010000109.1:0-14483 GCF_042730435.1 Nocardioides sp. NPDC059952
GGGTTCCCCTCCTTCCCCCCCGACCCAACCCTCCCCCGCCCCGGTTGCGCGCTGTCGGCTCGGGGGTGGGGCGCCCACGCGGGGCGCGGGCCGCCCCCCCCACCACAGGTCGCGGGCACCTCGTGAACGCTGACGCAGAGCGGGCGCGCGTTCACGCCGCCGGGCTGCTCGCCTCCCGGCTACGGATGCAGGATGGGATCGCGACGTACGCCCAGCTCGTGGCGGGTGGGGTCACCCGTATCGACATCGAGCGCCGGGTGCGGCGCAACGAGCTGCGGCGGGTGTATCCACGGGTCTACGCCGACCACACCGGACCGCTCACCTGGACACAACGAGCGTGGGCAGCCGTGCTCTACGCCGAACCCGCATTCCTGTGCTGGACCAGCCTCGAGCAGCCGAAGGGTCAGGACCTCGGCGCCCCGATCCATGTTGCCATCGACGAGTCGCGCCGGGTCAGATCGCAGGAAGGACTGGTGATACACCGCCTGGCCGCGCTGGCGCCGCGCACCTACGGCGGCACCCCACCGAGGCTCACGGTCGAGGACAACGCGCTGATGCTCGCCGACCGGGCACGCAGCGAGATCGACGCGATCGCAGCCTTGGCGAAGGTCGCGAGCAGGAGGTACGTCACCGCGGACTCGCTCCGCGCCGCACTGGGCCGCTACCCATCCCTGCGTCGCAGATCCCTCGTCGCCGCCATGATCGACGATCTCGAAGCCGGCACTCATTCGGTCCTCGAGCACGGCTACCTCACCAGGGTCGAGAGGCCGCACGGGCTGCCCGCCGGGCGTCGGCAGGCTCCACGGACCGGTCCGAGCGGCAACCAGTTCCGCGACGTCGAATATCCGGACCACCGACTGGTGGTCGAGCTCGACGGTGCGCTGGGTCACGAGTCGTGGCACGACCAGGCCCGTGACGCAGACCGGGACCTGGACGACCTGGCCAGGCTCGGATCGGTCACCGCACGGTTGCGGTGGCACCAGGTGTTCGACACCCCGTGTCGTACGGCCGCTCGGATCGGCAGGATCCTGACCCGCAACGGTTGGACAGGTGCGGTGTCACCCTGCGGGGATGGGTGCATGGCGACAAGGAAATGAACCCGTGGAGCGCTGTACGTACCGGGTACGTATATCGCTCCACGGGTTCTGTGCTGAGGGGCCTCAGCCGTTGACGCGGGTGGTGAGGCCGGTCGGGCCGCCGGGGCGGCCGTGGCACTGCTTGAACTTCTTGCCCGAGCCGCAGGGGCACAGCTCGTTGCGGCCGACCTTGGCGTAGGGGTCGTCGGCGTTGCTGACGGTGTTGCCCTGCGCCTCGGCCTGACCCTGCTCGTCCGGGCCGGAGAAGGCCAGGTGCTTGGGGGCGGCAGGCTTCTGCAGGCCCTTCGCGGTGATCTGCGGAGCACTGGCCGACGCCTTGGCCGCCTCGGCCTTCAGCGCGGCGGAGATGTCCTGGAGCCCACCGGCCTGACCGACGCCGACCGGCGGCTCGGCGAGCGCACCCTCGTGCATCGGACCGGCGTGGCGGGTGCCGTCGGGGTGGTAGTGGACCTCCGGTTCTGCCTGCTCGACCTGGACCTCCAGGTTGAACAGGTAGCCGACCGCGGCCTCCTTGATGCCGTCCATCATCGCGGTGAACATGTCGTAGCCCTCGCGCTGGTATTCCACCAGCGGGTCACGCTGCGAGTACGCCCGCAGCCCGATGCCCTCGCGCAGGTAGTCCATCTCGTAGAGGTGCTCGCGCCACTTGCGGTCCAGCACGGAGAGGACGACCTGGCGCTCGACCTCGCGCATGCCCTCCTCGCCGATCTCCTCCTCACGGTTGTCGTACGCCTCCTGGGCGTCCTTCTTGAGGATCTCGATCAGCTCGTTGCGGTCGAGGTCGTCCTTGCTGCCACCGGCCTCCGCGATCAGCTTCTCGGGCTCGACCGAGACCGGCCACATCTGCTTGAGGTCGGTCCACAGCTGGTCGAGGTCCCACTCCTCGGCGTACTCCTGGGTCGCGCCGGTGACGACGCCGGTGACGACGTCGTCGATGAAGGTGCGGATCTGCTCCTCGAGGTCGGCGCCCTCGAGCACCTCGCGGCGCTCGGCGTAGATCACCTTGCGCTGACGGTCCATGACGTCGTCGTACTTGAGGACGTTCTTGCGGGACTCGAAGTTCTGGCCCTCGACCTGGGTCTGCGCGTTGGCGATCGACTTGGTCACCGACTTGGCCTCGATCGGCACGTCGTCGGGGATCTTCAGGGTGGTCAGGATGCGGTCGACCCACTCGCCCTTGAACAGGCGCATCAGGTCGTCCTCCAGCGACAGGTAGAAGCGGGACTCGCCCGGGTCACCCTGACGGCCGGAACGACCACGCAGCTGGTTGTCGATGCGGCGGGACTCGTGGCGCTCGGTGCCGAGGACGTAGAGACCACCCAGCTCGGTGACCTCCTCGTGCTCGGCGGCGACCTGCGCCTTGATCCGCTCGACGGTCGGCGCCCAGGCCTGCTCGTACGCCTCCGCGGTCTCGCCCGCGGGCTCCAGGCCCTGCTTGCGCAGCTCCTGGTCGGCGAGGAAGTCGACGGAGCCACCGAGCATGATGTCGGTGCCTCGGCCAGCCATGTTGGTGGCGACCGTGACGGCACCCCTGTGACCGGCCAGCGCGACGATCTTGGCCTCGTCGGCGTGGTACTTCGCGTTGAGGACGGTGTGCGGGACGCCGCGCTTCTTGAGGATGTTGCCGAGGTATTCGGACTTCTCGACCGAGACGGTGCCGACCAGCACCGGCTGGCCCTTCTTGTGGCGCTCGACCAGGTCGTCGGCGACGGCCTCGTACTTCGCCTCCTCGGTGCGGTAGACGAGGTCGGGCTGGTCCTTGCGGATCATCGGCTTGTTGGTCGGGATCGGGACCACGCCGAGCTTGTAGATCTTGTCGAACTCCGACTCCTCGGTCATCGCCGTACCGGTCATGCCGGAGAGCTTCTCGTAGAGGCGGAAGTAGTTCTGCAGGGTGATGCTCGCCAGGGTCTGATACTCCTCGCGGACCTTCACACCCTCCTTGGCCTCGATCGCCTGGTGCAGACCGTCGTTGTAGCGGCGACCGGCGAGCATGCGGCCGGTGTGCTCGTCGACGATCAGGACCTCGTCGTTGGCGACGACGTACTCCTTGTCGCGGCGGAAGAGCTCCTTGGCCTTGATCGAGTTGTTCATGAACGAGATCAGCGGGGTGTTGACCGCCTCGTAGAGGTTCTCGATGCCGAGGTGGTCCTCGACGACGGTGATGCCCCGCTCGAGCACCGCGATGGTGCGCTTCTTCTCGTCGACCTCGTAGTCGACGTCCTTGGTCAGCGTCTTGGCGATCGTGGCGAACTCGTCGTACCACTTCACGTCGTCCTCGGTCGGACCCGAGATGATCAGCGGGGTGCGGGCCTCGTCGATGAGGATCGAGTCGACCTCGTCGACGATCGCGAAGAAGTGGCTGCGCTGGACCAGGTCGGCCATGGAGGAGGCCATGTTGTCGCGCAGGTAGTCGAAGCCGAGCTCGTTGTTGGTGCCGTAGGTGATGTCGCAGTTATAGGCCTCGCGGCGCTGCGCCGGGGTCATCTGCGGCAGGATCACGCCGACGGTGAGGCCGAGGAAGCCGAAGATGCGGCCCATCATCTCGGCCTGGAACTTGGCCAGGTAGTCGTTGACCGTGACGACGTGGACGCCCTTGCCGGCCAGGGCGTTGAGGTAGGCCGGGAGCACCGCGGTCTGGGTCTTGCCCTCACCGGTCTTCATCTCGGCGATGTTGCCGAGGTGGAGCGCGGCACCGCCCTGGATCTGGACGTCGTAGTGACGCTGGCCCAGGACGCGCTTGGTGACCTCGCGGACCGTGGCGAACGCCTCGGCCATGATGTCGTCGAGGTCCTCGCCGTTCTCCAGGCGTTGCTTGAACTCGTCGGTCATCCCCCGCAGCTCGTCATCGCTCATCGCGACGAACTCGTCCTCGATCGCGTTGACGGCCTTCGAGATGGCCTCGAGCTCGCGAAGGATCTTGCCTTCGCCGAGGCGAAGGATCTTGTCGAGAATTGCCACGGTGGCGGGCTCCTACTAGCGGCAGACAGATAGCACGCTCACTCTACCCACCTCCCGGTCACCCACTCACACCAACGGCGCCAGCAGGGGTGCCAGGTCGCCCTTGGGATCGACCTCGACGGCGCTCAGACCGAGCCAGCCGGCGAGCCGCTCGAGCTCTGCGGCCAGCTCGATGGCCGTCTCCACGGGCGCGCCTGGTTCGGCAAAGGCACCCTTGACCTGCAGGGTTCCGCTCTTCCGGTCGGCCTTCAGGTCGACCCTGCCGACGATGTGCTCGCCGAGGAGGAACGGCAGCACGTAGTAGCCGTGGATCCGCTTGGGCGCCGGCGTGTAGATCTCGATCCGGTAGAAGAAGTCGAAGAGCGCCTCGGTGCGCTCCCGCTCCCACACCAGCGGGTCGAACGGGCTGAGCAGCGCGCGGGCCGCGATGCGCCTCGGTAGGCGGGCCCCGGAGAAGAGGTACGCCTGCTTGCGGATGCCCTCGACCGCGACCGGCTCCACCTCCCCGGCGTCGATGAGCCGGCCCAGCGCGCGGGTCGTGTCGTCCACACGCATCCGGAAGTAGTCGGCGATGTCCTTGGCAGTGCCGACCCCGTGGGACCGGGCCGCGCGGCGTACGAGCTCGAGGTGGGCCTCGTCCCTCGACGGCGTCGGCGCGTCGAGGTGGACCGTCGGGATGACACGCTCGGGCAGGTCGTAGGCGACCTCGAACTGGTCGTTGCGGTGCGAGATGGCCAGCTCGCCGAACATGTAGAGGATGTCGAGGGTCTTGCGCGAGTCGGACCAGTTCCAGCCCCAGTGATCCTTGGTCTGCGGGCCGGCGTCGTCGAGCGCCTTGGCCGCCTCGCGCGCGGTGAGCGCACCCTGCTCGGCCACCAGCGCCAGCACCTTCTCCTTCATCCCGTCCGGCACGCTTCCCCACCACTTCGACCCCTTGGTGGCGCGGTAGTCGTCCATCCGCCACTGCATGTGCGGCCACAGCTCGACCGGCATGAACGCCTGCACGTGGGCCCAGTACTCGACCATCCTGCGGTCCCGGTGGCCCTTGCTTGCGCGATGCAGGAGCCCGGTGTCGTACGCCCCCATCCGGCTGTAGAGCGGCATGTAGTGCGCGCGCTGCAGCACGTTGACGCTGTCGACCTGGAGGACTCCGGTGCGCTCCAGGGTGCGCTGGAACGTACGCATCGTGGGCGTGCTGTGGGGCTTGTCCGCGAACCCCTGCGCCGCCAGCGCGATCCGGCGGGCCTGGGAGCGGCTGAGTGTCTGAGAACTGAGCACGAGTCCGACTCTAGAGCCGGTTCCGGACAAGCATCGTCCGGAACCGGCTCCGACCCGTGCCCGGTGCGAGACCCTGAGTCCATGGCACCTTCCACGGAGAGCTCGGGACCGGCCGGCCACCCGGCCGTCGATGCGCTGGCCGACCGCCTCGCGAGTCTTCCGTGGGTGACCGGTCTGTACGTCGCCGGATCGCTCGCCTCCAACGACCATGTTCCGGGCGTGAGCGACCTGGACCTGGTCGCGCTCACCGACCGCCCGCCCGACACGCAGCCGCTCTCGTCCATCCACGGCGAGCTCGATGCCGGCGTCGCTGCGGGCGACGACCTCGGCTGTGCCTATGTCGACGTCGCTCGACGAGACGATCCCGAGGCACCCCACCCCACCTGGACGCACGGACGGCTGGTGCACCGACCGCTGACCACGATCCCCCGCGCGGAGCTGGCCGTCCACGGCCTGACGGTGTTCGGCGAGGACGTGCGGACGGCGTTCCCGCCGGTCACCGAGGACGACATCCGGAGAGCCTCACGTGAGGAGGTCTGCGGCTACTGGGCCAAGGCGGTCAGGCACCCGGCCTGGTGGATCCTCGAGCCCGAGATCGCCGAGCTGGGCCTGAGCGCGATGGCCCGTGGGCGGCACGCGGTCGAGCACGGCAGGCTGCTCACCAAGACGGCGGCGATCGCGCATGCCGATGCGCCGGCCTGGCTACGGGCCCGGCTCCGCGAGCGACGCCGAGGTGACCCGGCGCCGCTCCCTCGGCTGCGTACGGCGTGGATCGCGTGGAACGATGCCCGCCGAACGGTCGCGTCGCTCCGCCCGTGAAAGAAACATTTCTTTCACAGCGGACCGAAGACCTCACCGACATCGGCATCCAGCGCGAGCGACTCGAGCACGCCGAGCAGCTTGCGCTCCTCGTAGCGGAAGTGGGACTCCATGATCGCGGCGATGCCTTCGAGGTGCTTCCCGAGATCCTCGGGGGTGGCGGCCTGGTCGATAGCGGCCTGGAGGCCACCGAGGAGATGGCCGATCATGGAGTGGTCCTGCTCGAGATAGCGGATCGTGTCACGCAGCTCGGGGTGAGCTGCACCGATCGCCGGGAACAGCGAGCGGTCCTCGCCTTCGTGGTGACCCGTCAGGGCCGCACAGAACCCATGACAGAACAGCAGCAGGTCACGAGCCGCCGGCTCGGCGGGATCTCCCGCGGCGATGGCCTCCTGCGTCACTCGCAGTGCCGTGCGCAGCCGGTCGTGGACCCGCCGCATCTCATCTGCCCAGGCGATCAGCCTGGTCTTCTCGCCCTCAGTCACGTGAGGGCGAAGGGGACGACAACATCATGTCGAGCTCCTTCGTGTCCGGCGCCTCCATGCCTGACACGGTCTGTCACCGGCACGCGACGCTGCCCCGACCCTACCGAATCCACTTCCGGGACGCGCACTTCCGGCATAGCGTCGCTGCTCATGACGACACGGTTCGGGATCAAGCTCAGCCAGGCAGCACCGATAGAGGACTACCTGCAGGTGTGGCGCACCGCCGACGAGGCCGGCTTCGACCACGTCTGGGTCATGGACCACATCGCGAGCCTCGGCGACGACCCGACCCAGCCGATCTTCGACGGGTGGGCGATGCAGGCCGCGATGGCGGTCGCCACCGAGAACGTACGCATCGGCTGCATGGTCACCGGCAACACCTACCGCCACCCCGGGATGCTCGCGAAGCTCGCCGCCACGGTCGACCACCTCTCCGGCGGGCGCCTGGAGTTCGGGATCGGCGCGGGATGGGCCGAGCGTGAGCACACCATGTACGGCTTGGAGTTCGGCACCTTTCGCGACCGCTTCGACCGGCTGGAAGAGGCGCTCCAGATCATCCGCTCGCTGTGGACCTCGCCCACCACGACATTCTCCGGCGCTCACTACTCGCTGGCCGACGCGGTCGCCGAGCCCAAGCCCGTCCAGCGGCCGTATCCGCCGATCTGGATCGGCGGCAGCGGCCCGCGGCGTACGTTGAGGATGGTCGCGCAGTACGCGGATGCCTGGAACGCCACCGGCGAGACCCCGGAGGAGTACGCCCGCCTCGGCACGATCCTCGACGCCCACTGCGCCGACGTCGGCCGCGACCCCAGCGAGATCCGGCGCACGGTGCAGCTGCCCGCCGGTGGCCCGGTCGACGAGCTCCTGGCCCGGGTCCCCGCCTACCGCGCCGCCGGAGCCTCCGAGTTCGTCCTCGTGCTCCCCCGCAGTCGCGACCACCTGTCCGCGCTCGACACGATCACCGCTGCCCTGCCGCAGTTGCGCGAGGCGGCCTCGTGAGCGCGCCGGGGCTCAGTCGACGTTGAGGAGCTTCTGGCGCACGGCGTACATGACCGCCTCCATGCGCGAGTGGGCCTGGAGCTTCTCCAGGATGTTGCGTACGTGGTTCTTGACGGTGTTCTCCGAGATGAACAGCCGTTTGGCGATCTCGCGGTTGTTGAGGCCCTTGGCGACCAGGCCGAGGACCTCGAGCTCGCGGTCGGTGAGCTTGGGGCCGGGGACCGAGGAGCGGTCCGGCCGGGACATCTGCTTGAACTCCTCCATCAGCTTGACCGCCATGGAGGGGCTGATCAAGGACTGGCCGTCGGCGACCACCCGGATCGCCTGGGCGACCTGGTCGATCGAGGAGTCCTTGAGGAGGTAGCCCATCGCGCCGGCCTTGACCGCGTCGTAGAGGTCGGCCTCCTCGTCGGAGACGGTCAGCATGATGATGTTGGCCGAGGGGACGGCCTCCTTGATGGCGACGCAGGCCTCCAGGCCGGTCTGCTTGGGCATGCGTACGTCGAGCAGCACGACGTCCGGGGCGGAAGCCGCGGCGCGCTCGGTGCCCTCGATGCCGTTGGTCGCCTCGCCGATGACCTCGATGCCGGGCTCGCTCGCCAGCAGCGCGACCAGGCCCCTTCGGAAGAGCTCCTGGTCGTCGACAACCAGGACGCGGACCGGCTCACGATCGGCACCAGATGTAGATGACACGAATGCATCATGGCACGTAACTGATGATGACAAAGAGAATGGCCGGGACTCATCCATCTGAGGGATGGATAAGTCCCGGCCGACGTGCTTACGAGCGGTTGCTCGTCACGGCGGTCAGACGAGGTCGGTTCGGTTGAGCGCGATCACGCCGTAGTCGTATCCCCTCCGGCGGTAGACGACCGCCGGCCTCATCGAGTCCTTGTCGATGTAGAGGTAGAAGTCGTGTCCGACCAGCTCCATCTCGTAGAGGGCCTGGTCGAGCGTCATCGGATCCGCGGTGTGCGTCTTCTCCCGGACCACCAAGGGCCCCTCCCCCGTCACCGTGATCGGACCGACCTGGTGCTCTCGCACGGTCTCGTCCTCGAGCTGCTCGGACTCGGTCGTCGAGCCCAGGCCGTCGGGCTTGATGCCCGCCAGTGCCTGCCCGACAGATACCGGCGTACGACGGCCGCGGTGGACTCTGCGGCGGTCGGCGGCGCGGCGCATCTGGGAAGCCATCTTGTCGACAGCCAGGTCCAGCGCCCCCATCTTGTCCTCGGCACACGCCTCGGCCCGGATGACCGGACCCTTCGAGTATGCGGTGAGCTCGACGTGTACGGCGCCCTTGTGCTGACGCGGGTTGGGCTCGTTGTCGACCTCCACGTTGATCCTGATGATGCGGTGGTCGTGCTTCTCGAGCTTCGCGAGCTTCTCGGCTACGTGAGCGCGATAGCGGTCTGAGACCTCTGCGTTGCGGGCCGTGACGACAACTTCCATCGGTACCTCCCGGTGTTTCGGGGTTGGCGGGATCCCGGACGGTCAGCGCATGTGACCTCCGGGGTACGGAGTCCGCCCGGCCGACCTGGTCTTCGACCCCACAATCGCCTGCTGAGGCTTAGCAGCTTGGTGCCACTCCACCTTCTCCTTGCTGGTTCCCGCATCTGACGGGAGGGCAAGGGCAGGACTTATCTCTAAGCCGCACCGTGATCCCCTTGCCCCAAAATCTGGGTGCGTAGGGTTACGTGGACCGTTTCGCCTGCGACTGGCATCGGCTTGCCGCTCGGATGTCCGCAACGCGGACCTCTCTGCGACGCAACCACGGACCCAGGCGGACTCCATGTAGTGACGGTAGTTCGCCGATCTGCCCCACGAAAGCCCTTCAACAGAATTACATGACGGTTTCCTACATTTGAACGCGAGACCGACGCTGGGTGGCCGCTACGGTCGCGATCGCTCTCACCCCGAGACCGACCGATTCCAGCGCTCGTTGAGCCTCCCGGGCGGTCGCGCCGGTGGTGATCACGTCGTCGCAGACGATGAGCGTCGCCCGCGGGATCTTTCTGGCAAGTGTCCGGATGCCGGACGCGGGACAGGTGATCGAACCGTCCAGGTTGGCCTGTCGCTGCCGGGAGTCGAGCCCGGCCTGGTCCGCGACGCCCGGTCTGGTGCGGAGCAGCTGGTGATGGCGTACGTCGAGCCCGTGCTGCCTCAGCACCGCGGCTGCCCTGCGGGTGATCGCCGTGGTGCTGTCGAGGCCGCGCTCGCGCACGGAGGCCGGGCGCGACGGGACCGGGACGAGGACCGTCGGGCCGGTGCCGGTCGCCGCCATCGCCTCGAGGACGGAGAGTGCGAGCAGGCCGGCCAGAGGGCCGCGGAGGCCGAGGAGCTGGTGTTCCTTCAGACCGATGACGAGCTGCTTGAGGGTGCCGTCGTAGGGCCCTGCCGCGAAGACCGGAGCGATGCCTGGTGGCGCCGGGCTCGGCGGGCTCGGCCGGGCCGTGTCGGGGAGGGCGGCGCGGCAGTCGTGGCAGAGCAGCCTGCCTGGCCGCCGGCAGCCGACGCAACGGCCGCCGACGACCAGGTCGTGCCACGCGTCGGCGAGCTCGATGCGGAGAGACATGGACCCGAGTCGACCAGGATGCCCGCGACGGGGCAACCAGGGGCTGCGTACCTGTGGATAAAGGTGTGGAGAGTCAGCCCTGGTAGGTGATGTCGGCGAGGTCGGAGGGCAGCTCCAGGTCGAACCTGTCGAGGGGGTCCAGGAGGGTCCAGCTGGAGACGGCATAGAGGCGGGCCGAGGCGACCGGGGAGCCGACCACGCCGGTGACCCGGTCGCTGAGGGTGTAGCGCTCGCCGCTGGGAGCACCGTCGAGCGAGACCGACTGGAAGAGCGCGGTCGAGCTGATCTGCTGGACCGCGACGATGGTGGTCGGCGAGGTCCAGGCGATGTCGGTGACCCGCATCGTCGCGGAGTCCGGGTGCGGCAGCAGGACGGCCGACGTCGCGGTCGTGATCTCGCCCTTCGAGCTCGCCCGCAGGCGGCTGACCACGATCCGGTCCGAGGACTCGCCGTCGATCACCGCCACGAACCGGGTGCCGTCGCGGGAGACCAGGAACCGGGTCACGTTCTCTCCCGTCACCCCGGGCACGGCGACACGGACGCGGCGGTCGCCGTCGACGTACATGACCCGGGCGCCGGTCGAGTCCTTGTCGACCAGCCAGAGCCGGCCGGCGAGGTCCCAGGAGGGCCTCAGCAGGCGGGTGCCCTTCACCGGTGCCTTGGTGAGCTTGCCGTCGCTGGTCAGCTCACCGACGACGACGCCGGTGCGGTCGGCGGTGATCGCGGCGGCGGTCGAGCCGTCGGCGTCGACCGCGACGTCGGTGACGCCGTGCGACTTTGCCCAGGCGCCGAGCACCGGCACCCACGGGTCGCCGTTCTCGCCGGTGCTGGTCACCAGCGCTCCGCCACGCAACGCGTAGAGGTCGACCCGCGCGGAGGTGCCGTTGGGGTCGTAGCCGCCGCCACTGTCGACGCTGAACGTCTCTCCGTAGCCCGGCAGCACCACCGGCTCGCCGTCGATCGTGAGCCGGATGCGTTCGACGCTGGCGTCCTGCCGCAGGGTCCAGGCCAGCTGGGCCCCCATGAGCTGTCGGTCCTCGGAGCTGTGCTCGTCCAGGTCACCGGCGAGGTCGACCTCGGCCACCCCGTCGCGTACGTCCACCGAGCGGGGCTCGTCCGCCTTGGGCGGGAGCGCGCTGCGGACCACGCCCTGCGCCTCCTCCCCCGGCCCGCTCAGCAGGCTGGAGACGAGGGTGGTGGCGTAGGAGGTGCCCTTGGGGGCGAAGATCGGCTCCGGCACCAGGGTGTGCCCGGTCGGCTCCACGTAGTAGAGGTTGCTGCGCGCGAAGTGGGTCAGGAACCAGGCCTCCTCCACCACCAGGGCGTTGGGAGCCGAGCTGATCCGCCACTCGCCCTCGGCGCGGGTCAGCTCGAAGTCGAGGATCGCCTGCGAGGCGGCCAGCTTGCCACGCCACACGCCCCGCTCGTCGAGCCAGCCGGCGTCCTCGAGCTCCACCGACACCCGCGGTGAGGAGCTGACGTGGCTGCCGAGCTCGCCGTAGACCAAGGTGCGGCCGGCCGGCGCCCAGTTCATCGCCGCGTCCTTGGTGAGGTAGCGACGGGCGTAGGCAGTGCTCATCGGGGTCGCCTTCATCGCGTCGAGGAAACCGTCGACGATCTCGCCCGGGGACGCCCCCGCGCGCGGGGCGCCGGGGTTGTAGGGGATGACCTCCTCCTGCGCGTCCGGCGCGGCCAGGTCGACGCTCTGGACCGGGCCGGAGTCGGGCACGCCCGAGCATGCCGCGACGAGCAGTGCGAACGCGGCGAGGAAGACGGCGAAGACGGGTCTCACGATGCCTCCAGAGTGTCACGCGCGTCCGCCGGGACAAGTGGGAGCGGGCTGTGCCTGAGCGCCGCACCGGCATAGCGCGGAAGCGTGAGCCGGAATTGCGCGCCCTGGTCCGGGCGGCCCCACGCCTGCAGCCAGCCTCCGTGGAGATGAGCGTCCTCGAGGGAGATCGACAGGCCCAGGCCGGTGCCGCCGCTGGAACGGTCCCGGGCGGGGTCGGCGCGCCAGAACCGGTTGAAGACCAGAGCCGTCTCTCCCGGGGCCAGCCCGACGCCGTGGTCGCGCACGGTCAGCGCGGCCGCGTGCTCGTCGCTGTCGATCCGGATGGTGACGGTCTGCCCCACCAGAGCATGGTCGGTGGCGTTGGCCACCAGGTTGCGTACGATCCGCTCGACCCGGCGATGGTCGACCTGGGCAATGCACGGATGGCTCGGAGCGACGACCTTCAGCTCGATGTCGCGCTTGTCGGCGAGCGGCGTGTAGGCCTCGACGACGGCGTAAGCCAACGCGGTCAGGTCGGTGTCGTAGAGGTCGAGCACGGCCGCACCGGCGTCGAAGCGACTGATCTCGAGCAGGTCGCTCAGGAGCGTCTCGAACCGGTCCAGCTCGGTCTGCAGCAGCTCGGCCGCCCGAGCCGTCGAGGCGTCGAAGGTGTCCCTGGCCTCGTAGAGGACGTCGCTGGCCATGCGGACGGTGGTGAGCGGCGTACGCAGCTCGTGGGAGACGTCGGAGCTGAACCGTCGTTGGACCCGGGAGAGGTGCTCGAGCTGCCGGATCTGGTTCTGCAGCCCGCTGGCCATCTGGTTGAACGAGAGCGCCAGGCCGGTGAGGTCGTCCTCGCCGTGGACGACCATCCGCTCCTCGAGGCGGCCGGCGGCGAGCCGCTCGGCGGTCCTGCGGGCGATCCGGATGGGCGTGACGACGTGGCGGGTCACGATCCAGCTGCCGACGCCGATCAGCAGGATCAGGATCGCACCGGCGGCCAGCAGCCCGCGGGTGATGACGCCGAGCGTCTCCTGCTCCTGGTCCATCGGGAAGAGGAAGTAGACGTTGTACGTGTCGTCGTGCAGCTCCAGCTGCGACCCGATCACGATGCCGGGGATCGAGGAGCGCTCGTCGTCGTAGGAGATCCGGGTGTAGGTCCAGGCCGGCTCGGCACGGATCGTCTGGAAGCGGTCCTCGACGGCGCGCGGGACGCTGCGTACGTCCAGACCGGGTGTCCACTCGACACCGTCGTCGCTGATCCGGCCGGAGGTCGAGGTCACCGGGCCGGCCATGACGACGCCGTAGCCGCGCGAGACGCTGCGCTGGATGATCGGGTCGCCCAGGTCGTTGCGCTGCAGCGGGGTGCCGCCGTTGGCACCCGAGGTCTCCGCGATGCTCGATCGGGCCGCGGAAAGCTCCTCGGAGGCCTCCGCCTTCGCCGCGGCGACCCGGTCCTGGACCAGCTCGTCGCCGATCTGCTCGAGCAGGATCAGCCCGACCAGGCTGACGGCGGCCGCGGTGAGGAGCACGGTGTAGACCACGACGCGGGTCTGGATCGACCGGCGCCAGGTGGTCAGGAGCTTCTTGGGCGTCCGGGCTGTCGTGCGGACGACCTGCTGGAGTGTCACACGGGCCCTGCCTTGTAGCCGACACCACGGACGGTGACGACGATCTCGGGGTTCTCCGGGTCGTGCTCGACCTTGGAACGCAGGCGCTGGACGTGCACGTTGACCAGGCGCGTGTCGGCGGCGTGACGGTAGCCCCACACCTGCTCCAGCAGCACCTCGCGCGAGAAGACCTGGTGGGGCTTGCGGGCCAGGCACTCCAGCAGGTCGAACTCCAGCGGTGTGAGCTGGATCTGCTCATCGCCACGGGTGACCTGGTGGCCGGCCACGTCGATGGTGAGGTCGCCGATCTCCAGCACCTCGGGCACGGCGTCGCCGTGCCTGCGGACCCGCGCCCGGATCCTCGCGATCAGCTCCTTGGGCTTGAACGGCTTGACCACGTAGTCGTCGGCGCCGGACTCGAGCCCGACCACCACGTCCACCGTGTCGCCCTTCGCGGTCAGCATGACGATCGGCACACCCGACTCCTTGCGGATCTGCTTGCACACCTCGATGCCGTCCATCCCGGGAAGCATCAGGTCGAGCAGCACCACGTCGGGCTTGTAGTCGTGGAACGCCGGCAGCGCCAGGTCACCACGGGCGACGAGCTGTGAGTCGAACCCCTCTTGTCTCAGCACGATCGCAAGCATCTCGCTCAGCGAGGCATCATCATCGACGACGAGGACCTTTCCCTTGGCGGGCTGGTCGGGTGAACTGCGATCGGCCATGTGACAGATTCTGTCACCCAGTCCGTGCGACGCGTCACATGAGCCACCCCCACAACGCGCGAGTCGGCTCGTTCTGACCCGATTCCCTGCCGAGTCGGCTCGTCATGACGAGCCGCCTCGGCGGGGGTTTAGGTGAGAACGCGGGCTCTTATACACAACTGACGCT
>NZ_JBHWLY010000110.1:0-12533 GCF_042730435.1 Nocardioides sp. NPDC059952
GCAGTTCCCCGCATGTGCGGGGAAATGCCGGCGCCTTTGTCGTGCGAGCGCGCGCGGGATGGGACCGACTCTTGACACCATTTTAAAATCTAATACGATTTAAAAAACGGCAGATCGGAGAAGCTGATGAGCGGTGCCATCCCCACGGATCGCAACCTGTACGACGAGGACCACGAGGCATTCCGGGAGACCGCCCGTGCGTTCGTCGAGAAGCACGCGGCCCCCAACGCGGAACGCTGGGCGAAGGAGGGCAAGGTCGACCGCTGGCTCTTCATCGAAGCCGCGAAGGCGGGGGTGCTCGGCTTCAACATCCCCGAGGAGTACGGCGGGGGAGGCACCCGCGACTTCCGCTTCAACGCGATCTTCGGCGAGGAGCTCGCCCGGCACCCGGTCTCCGACGGCCTCGCCGGTGTCGGGCTCTCCAACGACATCGTGATCCCCTACTTCACCGACCTGACCAACGACGAGCAGAAGCAGCGCTGGCTCCCCGGCATCGCGTCCGGCGACTTGATCGTGGCGGTCGCGATGACCGAGCCCGGCACCGGGTCGGACCTGGCCGGCATCCGCACCAGCGCGGTCCGGGACGGCGACGACTACGTCGTCAACGGGTCCAAGGTCTTCATCTCCAACGGGCAGAACGCCGACCTGGTCGTCACCGCGGTGCGTACGGGCGAGGACAAGCACAAGGGCATCAGCCTCCTGGTGATCGAGGCCGACATGCCCGGCTTCAAGCGCGGCCGCAACCTGGAGAAGGTCGGCCTGCACGCGCAGGACACCAGCGAGCTCTTCTTCGAGGACGTACGCGTCCCGGCCGCCAACCTGCTCGGCGAGGACGGCAGCGGGTTCCTCGGCCTGATGAAGAACCTGCCCCAGGAGCGGATCTCGATCGCCGCCAACGCGGTCGCCGCCTCCGAGGGCGTGCTCGAGCGCACCCTGACGTACGTCAAGGAGCGCCAGGCCTTCGGCAAGCCGATCGGCTCGTTCCAGAACACCCGGTTCGAGCTGGCCGACATGGTCACCGCCGTCCGGGTCAGCCGCTCCTACATCGACGACCTCCTCGCCCGGCACTCCCGCGGCGAGCTGAGCGCCGTCGACGCCGCCGCCGCGAAGTTCTGGACCACCGAGCAGTACGTCCAGGTCGTCGGCCGCTGCGTCCAGCTGCACGGCGGCTACGGCTACATGCTCGAGTACCGGATCGCGCAGGACTACCTCGACTCCCGCATCACCACCATCTACGGCGGCACGACCGAGATCATGAAAGAGATCGTCGGCCGCGACCTCGGTCTCTGAGACCGTCCTCCACTCATCGAAAGGGGCATCCGTGTCCGACGCCTTCATCTACGACGCCGTCCGTACGCCACGTGGCAAGAACCGCGGCGGCGCCCTGCACGGCACCAAGCCGGTCGACCTGGTGGTCGGCCTGATCGATGCGATCCGGGAGCGCAACCCCGGCCTCGACCCGAGCGTGGTCGACGACATCGTCCTCGGTGTCGTCTCCCCGGTCGGGGAGCAGGGCGGCGACATCGCCCGCACCGCCGCCATGGTCGCGGGTCTGCCCGAGACCGTGGCCGGCGTACAGATCAACCGGTTCTGCGCCTCCGGCCTGGAGGCGGTCAACCTGGCCGCCCAGAAGGTCGCCTCCGGGTTCGAGACCCTCGTCCTGGCCGGCGGCGTCGAGTCGATGTCGCGGGTGCCGATCGGCTCCGACGGCGGAGCGTACGCCCAGGACCCGACCACCTCCTACGACGCCTACTTCGTGCCCCAGGGCATCGGCGCCGACCTGATCGCGACGATCGAGGGCTTCTCCCGCGAGGACGTCGACGCCTACGCCGCGCGCTCCCAGGAGCGCGCCGAGACCGCCTGGGCCGAGGGCCGGTTCGCGAAGTCGGTCGTGCCGGTCAAGGACGTCAACGGCGTCACCCTCCTCGACACCGACGAGCACCGCCGTCCCGGCACGACGGTCGACTCGCTCGGCGCCCTGAAGGCATCCTTCGCGGCCGCCGGCGAGCAGGCCGGCTACGACGCGGTGGCGCTGCAGAAGTACCACTGGATCGAGAAGATCGACCACGTCCACCACGCCGGCAACAGCTCCGGCATCGTCGACGGCGCCGCGCTGGTCCTGATCGGGACCAAGGAGGTGGGGGAGCGGCTCGGGCTCACCCCGCGGGCTCGGATCGTGTCCACCGCCGTCACCGGCTCCGACCCGACCATCATGCTCACCGGCCCGACCCCGGCGACCGAGAAGGCCCTCGCCAAGGCGAACCTCACCGTCGACGACATCGACCTGTTCGAGCTCAACGAGGCCTTCGCCGCCGTGGTCATGAAGTGGCAGAGCGACCTGAAGATCCCCGACGAGAAGGTCAACGTCAACGGTGGCGCGATCGCGCTGGGCCACCCGCTGGGCGCGACCGGCGCCATGATCCTCGGCACCGTGCTCGACGAGCTCGAGCGCACCGGCGGCCACCGCGGCCTGGCCACGCTGTGCGTCGGAGCCGGCATGGGCATCGCCACCATCATCGAGCGCGTCTGACGACGCCTGCCGAGCCTGACGAGAAAGAGAGACACACCCCCATGACCAAGTCCGGGATCCGCTATGAGCGCGGCACCGACGGCATCGTCACCCTGACCCTCGACGACCCCGAGTCGTCGGTCAACACCATGAACGACGCGTTCATGATCGGCCTCGAGGAGGTCGTCACCCGCCTGGAGGCCGAGCACGACGACGTCACCGGCGTGCTGCTGACCAGCGCCAAGAAGTCCTTCTTCGCCGGCGGCGACCTCAACCGGCTCCGCGCCGGCGACGCCTCGCGCGCAGCCGAGGAGACCGCCTACATCGACCGGATGAAGGACTGGATGCGCCGCCTGGAGACCAACGGCCGCCCGGTCGTCGCCCTGCTGGGCGGCACCGCGCTGGGCGGCGGGCTCGAGGTCGCCCTGTGCGCCCACCACCGCATCGCCCTCGACGACCGCTCCAGCCGCTTCGGTGTCCCGGAGGTGAGCCTCGGGCTGCTGCCCGGAGGCGGCGGCATCTCCCGCATGGTCCGGATGTTCGGCCTGGCCAAGGCCCTGCAGGAGGTGATCCTGCCCGCGACCAGGTTCAACGTTCACCAGGCCCTCGAGGTCGGCATCGTCGACGAGGTCGTCGCCGACGCCGCCGAGATGGAGACCCGGGCGCGGCAGTGGATCACCGACAACCCGGCGCCGGTCAAGCCGTGGGACGTCAAGGGCTTCCGCCTCCCCGGAGGGGACGTACGCAGCCCCGGCGTCTCCGGCATGCTCCCGGCCCTGCCCGCGCTGCTGCGCAAGCAGCTCAAGGGGGCGCCGATGCCCGCGCCGCGCGCCGCCCTTGCCGCGGCGGTGGAGGGTGCGTACGTCGACTTCGACACCTCCTCGAAGATCGAGACCCGCTACCTGGTCAGCCTGACCAACGGCCAGGTCGCCAAGAACATGATCAAGGCGTTCTTCTTCGACCAGCAGCACATCACCGACGGGGCCAGCCGCCCGGAGGGCTACGAGCGCTTCCAGGCGACCAAGGTCGGGGTCATCGGAGCCGGGATGATGGGCGCCGCGATCGCCTACGTGTGCGCCAAGGTGGGCATCGACGTGGTGCTCAAGGACGTCAGCGCCGAGGCGGCCGAGAAGGGCAAGGACTACGCGCGCGCCCTGGAGGCCAAGGCGCTCGCCAAGGGACGTACGACCCAGGAGAAGTCGGACGCCCTGCTCGCCCGGATCATCGCCACCGGTGACCCCGCCGACTTCGAGGGTGTCGACTTCGTCGTCGAGGCTGTCTTCGAGTCCGTCGAGGTCAAGCAGGGGGTCTTCCAGGAGATCCAGGAGGTCGTCGAGCCCGATGCGGTGCTCGGCTCCAACACCTCCACGCTGCCGATCACCGTGATCGCCGAAGGGGTCAAGCGCTCCGAGGACTTCATCGGCATCCACTTCTTCTCGCCCGTCGACAAGATGCCGCTGGTCGAGATCGTCCGCGGCGAGCAGACCTCGGATGCGACCCTGGCCAAGGTGTTCGACTTCGTCCTGCAGATCCGCAAGACCCCGATCGTGGTCAACGACTCCCGCGGCTTCTTCACCTCCCGGGTGATCGGCCGGTTCATCGACGAGGCGGTCGCCGCGGTCGGTGAAGGTGTCGAGCCGGTCAGCGTCGAGCAGGCCGCGCTCCAGGCCGGCTACCCGGCCGGGGCGCTGCAGCTTCTCGATGAGCTCACCCTGACCCTGCCTCGCAAGATCCGGCTGGAGACCCGCGCGGCCACCGAGGCCGAGGGCGGTGTCTGGATCGAGCACCCGGCTGAGGCGGTCTCGGACTGGATGGTCTCCCAGGGCCGGACCGGTCGCAAGGACGGCCTCGGTTGGTACGACTACGCCGAGGGCAGGCGCGCCGGCATCTGGCCGGGCGTACGCGAGCACTACGGCTCCGGCCGGACCCAGCTGCCGCTGAAGGACCTGCAGGAGCGGATGCTCTTCGCCGAGACGCTCGACACCATCGCCTGCCTCGACGCGGGCGTGCTGACCAGCGTCGCCGACGCCAACGTCGGCTCGATCCTCGGCATCGGCTTCCCGGCCTGGACCGGAGGCGTGCTGCAGTACGCCAACCAGTACGACGGTGGCCTGCCCGGCTTCGTCGCCCGCTGCCACGAGCTGGCGGCGGCCTACGGCGAGCGGTTCCTGCCGCCCGCCTCGCTGGTCGAACGGGCCGAGCGGGGTGAGCTCTATGAGTGAGTCGCGGCTCAGCACCCGGTTCACCGAGCTGGTCGGCATCGACCACCCGGTGGTGCAGGGCGGGATGATGTGGGTCGGCCGCGCCGAGCTGGCCGCGGCCGTCTCCGAGGCCGGCGGGCTGGGCATCATCACCGCGCTGACCCAGCCCACGCCGGCCGATCTGGCCCTGGAGATCGAGCGGACCCGGAAGCTCACCGAGAAGCCGTTCGGGGTCAACCTGACCATCCTGCCCTCGATCAACCCGCCGCCGTACGACGAGTACCGGCGCGCGATCGTCGACTCCGGTGTCACGATCGTCGAGACCGCGGGATCCAGCCCCGAGCCGCACATGGAGTTCTTCGCCGAGCACGGGGTGACCGTGATCCACAAGTGCACCAGCGTCCGGCACGCGGTGAAGGCGCAGAAGGTCGGCGTCGCGGCGGTCTCGATCGACGGCTTCGAGTGCGCCGGCCACCCGGGCGAGGACGACGTACCCGGCCTGGTGCTGGTGCCGGCGGCCGCCGACGCGCTGACCATCCCGTTCATCGCATCGGGTGGGTTCGCCGACGGCCGCGGCTTGGCCGCGGCCCTGGTGCTCGGCGCCGACGGCGTCAACATGGGCACCCGGTTCCTGTGCTCGCAGGAGTCGCCGGTCGCCGAGTCGGTCAAGGAGCAGATCGTCGCCAACAGCGAGCTCGACACCAACCTGATCTTCCGGCCGCTGCGCAACACCGCGCGAGTCGCGAAGAACGCGGTCAGCGACGAGGTCGTACGCATCCTCGAGGAGGGCGGGACGTTCCCCGACGTGCAGTCCCTCGTCGCGGGCGCTCGCGGGCGCCTGGTCTTCGAGGAGGGCGACCTGGAGGCCGGCATCTGGTCGACGGGCCTGTGTCAGGGCCTCATCCACGACGTCCCGCCCGCGGGCGAGATCGTCACCCGGATCGTGGCCGAGGCTCAGGACGTGCTGACCCGGGCGGTCGGGCGTTTCGGCTGACCCGGTGGTCAGGGGGAGGTGACCGTCCGTCGCACCATGTCCTGGGCGACGGCGATCACCTCCTCGAGACTGCGGGTCTCGGGCCGCCACCACTCCACGACCCAGTTCATCGCACCGAGCAGGAGCATCCGGAACGTCGTGATGTCGAGGTCGTCCCGGATCGCGCCCTCCTTCCTCGCTTCGTCGAAGAGGTCGCGCCAGATGTGGCTGTAGAGCGACTCCTCGGCCGCCGGCCGGTCCCGCAGCGCCTCGGGTACGTGCCGGGCGTTGCGGATCGAGGCGGTCGCGTAGTCGGAGATCTCCAGCTCGTAGCGGAGGTGGGCGTCGACCGCGGTCATGATCCGGTCGAGAGGAGCGGTGCCGTCGGGGAGCGCCGCGACGGCCTCCTCGACGTGGACGCGTACGTCGTGGGCGCCCGCCCACATGACCTCCTCGACCAGCTCGTCGCGGGAGGCGAAGTAGTAGTAGATCGCCGGCGCCTGGACCCCGGCGACCTCCGCGACCTCGCCCAGGCGCATACCGGCGTATCCTCTCTGCGAGAGCACGGTCGCCGCCGCGTCCAGGATGCGTTTGCGGGTCTTCTCGGACTTCGATGCCACGGATGAATTCTAATACAGATTCAGTTTTGCGGCACCCGTGCCGCCCCGTCGATGATCGCCTGTCGGATCCGCGGATAGGTGCCACAGCGGCAGATGTTGCGGATCGTATCCAGGTCGGCGTCGGTGACGGTGCGTCCCTCCGCCGAGACGCGTCGCACCAGGTCGACCGCGGCCATGATCTGGCCGGGCTGACAGTAGCCGCACTGGGAGACGTCGTGCTCGAGCCACGCCTGCTGCATCGGGTGCAGGCCGTCCGGACCCTCGCCGACGCTCGCGGGAAGCCCTTCGATCGTGGTGACGTCGTCGTCCGGCCCCAGGTCGGCGACCGGGACGGCGCACGGGTTGAACGCACGACCGTTGAGGTGCGAGGTGCAGGCCTTGCAGACGTTGATCCCGCAGCCGTACTTCGGCCCGGTGATGCCGAGCAGGTCGCGGAGCACCCAGAGCAGGCGTACGTCGTCCTCGGCCTCGACACTGATCTGCTCGCCGTTGACCCGGAAGGTGTGGGTGGGCACGTGGCTCCCTTTCTGGTGGGGCTTTCAACGGAGGAAGGTCAGGCCGTCGGTCGGCGAGGCCGGGACCGGCGGGACGCTCGGCTTGGGCTCGAAGGAGAGCGTGCCGTGGTTGATGGGGAAGTCGGTCGGCATGGTCCCGGTCGCCCGGCCGTACGCGCAGGCGACCGCGGCCATCGAGGCGGCCACGCCGAGCTCCCCGGCGCCACCGGGCTCGCCCGAGCCGGGCACGATGATGACGCGTACGTCGGGCGGGGTGTTCCACTGCCGGGTGTAGAAGTAGTTGTCCCAGCTCGCCTCCAGGAAGTGTCCGTCGCGCAGGTGCAGGCTGGAGGTGAGCGTCTGGGCGATGCCGTCCATGAGGCAGCCCATCATCTGCGCCTCCAGACCGCGCGGGTTGACCACGGTGCCGACGTCGACGGCCAGGACCGCCTTGGTGACCCGGGGTCCCGTGACGGCGTCGCGGACCTGCCTGCCCACGGTCTCCTGGCGCGTGTCGATCTCGACGAGGACCGCGCTGGTGGAGTGGTACTCGCCGTGGAAGGCGATGCCCTGGGCGACCCCGTCGGGAAGTCTCCGGCCCCACTCGCCGGCCTCGGCGACCCGGTCGAGCACCGCGCGGTCGCGGGCGTTGTGCAGGTGGTCGCGGCGGAAGCGGTAGGGGTCCTTGCCGGTCTTCGCGGCCAGCCGGTCGACTATCAGCTCGCGCGCGCAGGTCACGTCCGGGGAGTAGACATTGCGCATCGAGCCGGTGTTGAAGCTCTTGTCGGTCTCCCTGAGCACCCGCGTGGCCGGCCCGAAGTTGTAGGGCATGGCCTGGGAGAGCTGGAAGAAGACCTGGGAGAAGGCCTTGTCGCCGACCGGGATCTGGGCGGCCAGCGCCGTGATGATCTCGCCGAGACCGTGGCCGAGGTCGGTCGAGACGCTGGTGTGCGACTGCTGGTAGCCGAGCACCGTGCCACCCAGGTACGCCGCCCGCACCCGTGACCTCGCCATCGGGTGCGCGCGGCCCTGACGGGAGTCGTCGGCCCGGTGCCACATCAGCTTCACCGGCTTGCCGATCTTCCGGGAGATCTCGGCCGCCTCCAGAGCGGCGTCGAAGAAGAGCCGGCGGCCGAACGAGCCGCCGCCCTGGGTGACGTGCACCCTGACCGCCGGGATCGGCAGCCCGAGCCGGGCCGCGATGGTCTCCTGGGCGACGATCGGCGACTTCAACGACGACCAGATCTCGGCCCTGTCGGGGCGTACGTCGGCGATGGCGCAGTTGGTGTCCAGGGCACTGTTGCTGCGGAACCGGAACGTGAAGGTCGCCTCCACCGACGGTGTCAGCGGCGGGAGGCCCAGCGGCGCCTCGGCGCGGCGCAGCTCCTCGAGCACGTCCTCGTCGTCCTTGCCCTCGGCGGTTCCGGGGCCCCAGGTCACCCTCAGCGCCCGCACCGCGTCGATGCACTGGCCGAACGTGCGCGCCCGCACGGCCACCCCGGTCGAGATCGTGACCACGTCGGTGACACCCGGCATGGCGCGTACGTCCGCGACGTTGGCCACCGAGCGGACCGTGCCGTTGATGGTCGGTGGCCGGCAGACCATCGTCGGCAGCGCGTCGGGAACCTGGAGATCCATCGTGAACTGCTTGCGTCCCGTGACCGCGGCGCGGGCGTCGACCCGGGTGCGCGGAGTGCCGATCACGGTGAAGTCCGCGTCCGGTTTCAGGGTCACGCTCACCTGCTCGGTGCGTACGCTCGCGGCCCGGGCCGCCAGGTCGCCGATCGGGATCTGCCGGCTCCCGCCCACGACCAGGCCGTCGCTGATGGTCAGCGCCTCGACACGGGACCCGAGCTCGGCCGCGGCGGACGCCAGCAGCCGGGCGCGGGCGATCCCGGCAGCGACCCGGATCGGGGTGTAGGTGGCGATGGTGGTGTTCGACGCGCCGGTGAGCTGGTTGAAGAGCAGCTCGGGACGGGCGTCGGCCAGGCTCACGTGGACCCGGTCGAGCGGCACGCCGAGCTCCTCGGCGATCAGCATCGCCGAGGACGTGGTGATCCCCTGACCCACCTCGGCGCGGGGGAGCGCGAAGCGCACCTCGCCGTCGGCGCCGACCTCGACGGTGATCAGGCTCGCCGTCGGGATCGCGGCCACCGTCATCAAGTCGTTGAGGTCGAGGATCTCGGTCGGCTCGGGCCACGGGATCCCGTCGGCCGCCGGTGCCGCCGGTCCGGCCGCCCTGGCCGGCTCTGCCGAGGTGAGCTCGGCGGCCGCGACCAGGGTCGGGCCGGCGAGCACGTAGCCGAGGAACGTACGCCTGCGCAGCGGTTCCACGTCAGAAGGTGCGGTTGCCGTCGGGGATGGTGATCGCGGTGCCCTGTCCCTTGGTCAGGTAGAACATCAGGTACTGCCGGGCGACCTCGTCGATCGTCCAGGCCAGTGCCGGCGCCAGCGGCAGGCTGACCGCGCCCTGGCGGATCTTGATGAACCACGGCCAGGCGGCCCGGATCGTCGACTCCCAGAACGGACGTGGCGTGATGCCGTCCCAGTCGGCGATCTGGTCACCGACGAGATATCTGGCCAGCCCGTCGACCGCGGGTCGTGAGAACGATCCCGGGCTGGTCTGCTCGGCGAGCTGGCCGAGCAGGACGTCAGTCAGGATCACTCCCTCCGAGGTCGGCCCCAGGATCGGGTCGAGCAGCTGGTCGGACTGCTGGTTCGCGGCGGCCCAGGTGGCGGGGACGTACTCGGCGGGCACGCCGAGCATGTAGGCGTTGACCTGCCAGTTGTGGAGGTAGCCCGCTTTCTCCGCGGAGGTCATGTCCAGGTCCCACTCGACGAGCTTGCGCATCGTCCAGGTCGCCAGGCTGTGCCAGGTGATCAGGATGTCGCCGATCGAGATCGGGATCTGCTGGCCGCCGCTCGTCTCGACCCAGTGCGGCGACTCGGGCAGCAGGTTGCGTACGGCGGCGTGCACCATCCGCGTCTTGACCGCCTGCGCCTGTGCCTTGCCGTCGGGTTCGTAGGCGTTGGGGTCGCCGACCGCGAAGCCGAGCATGCTGGTCTTGGCGACCCGGTCCTCCATGTCCGCGCCGCCCTTGGAGTAGTAGACCGCCCTGGCCTCGCGGGGGATCGCGGTCGAGAGCATCCCGCCGCCGGGCCCGTTGCAGAGGTTGAGGAGCAGCCCGTTCTTGGTGTTGAACGACGCCGCGGCGCGCAGCTTGCCCATGTCCGCCCACTCGGGCAGACGCAGCGCCCGTGCCATCCAGTCGCGTACGTCCCCGGGCAGCCCGTCCGGGAGCGGCTGGTCGTTGCGGTTCCAGTCGAGGATGGCGGCGTTGATCGCGGGCACGTCGCCGCGCCTGAGGACCTGGCCCATGAGGTAGTCGATCTCGTCGTCCCACAGCCACTGCGGGTCGATGCCGGTGCCGCTCCCGGCCACGGACAGGGCGGGGTCCCAGGTCCACGGGACGGCGGCCCGGGCGGCGGCCATCGGGCCGCCCAGGGAGGCGACGGCGCCGGCCGCGATGCTGGAGGCGACCAGGAACTTACGTCGGCTGAGCTCGTGCATGATGCTCCTTTGGCTCGAGGAGGGTCGGTCAGCTGGGGTAGCCGGGGTTGTTGCCGGTGGGTATCTCGATGCTGATCTGCTCCCCGCGGGCGAGGAACAGCAGCACGGCCTTGCGGATGAACTCGTCGAACATCCAGTAGGTCGGTGGCGCGAGCGAGAGGGGCTGGCCGGACTCGCGGAAGGCGACGAACACGGGCCAGCCGACCTTGATCGTCGTGTCGAGGGCAGGATGTCGGGGGAGCTCGAGCCACTCGGCGACCTGGTCGCCGAGCATGAACCGGCTCATCGACTCCAGGGCGGGCCGGGTGAAGAGCGTCCCGTCGATCTCGGCGCCGAAGTCGAGCAGGATGTCGGCGAGCGCAACGCCCTCGTCGGTGTGGGCCAGCAGCGGCACCAGCACCTGCTCGCGCTGGCTGAGCGCGTCGCCCCACGTCGCCGGGATGTACTCGTCGCGGACACCGAGCATGTGAGCGGTCACCTGCCACACGTGCAGGTAGCCCTCGCTGAGGTCGGCGGGCCGCTCGACGTCCCACTCGTCGAGCTTCTGCCACACCGAGGAGGCGAGACTGTGCCAGGTCACCATGATGTCGCGCTGGCTGATCGGGATCTCCTCGTCGGCGGCTGCCACCCAGTGCGGCGACTGGGGGAGGAGGTGGCGTACGGCGGCGTGGATCAGGCGCGTCTTCACGCAGGTCACGATCATCTCGCCGGAGGGGCCGAACGCGCCGTTCACGCCGATGTCGTAGCCGAGCTTGGCGGTCTTCTTGATCCGGTCGCGCATGTCGCTGCCGCCGTAGGAGTAGTAGACCGCCCGGGCTTCGCGGGGGATCGCGGTCGACATCATGCCGCTGTTCATCCCGTAGAGGACGCCCAGGTAGAGGCCCCAGCGCTGGGTGAACTCGAAGGCGTCGGCGAGCTTGGCCTCGTTCGCCCATGACGGCAGCTGACGCGCCTGTTCGATGAAGGCGTACAGGTCGCTGGGCAGCGCGGTCGGGGTCGGCTGGTCGTTGCGCGTCCAGCCGCGCAGGGCGTCGTTGACGGCGTCCACGTCGCCGTGCTGGATCAGGTCGGCCACCACCTGGTCGGCCTCCGGGTCCCACACCGTCGACGGGTCGGCACCCGCGCCGGAGCGGGCGATCGAGGCCGAGGCCGGCCACGTCCACAGCGGGGTCGTCAGTGCTGCTGCGCCCACCGCTCCGCCCGCGATCAAGAGCTTTCGTCTGCTGAGGTCTGCCACTGCCACCACTCCTCATCATCGAGTCATCGAAGTGATCCGCGTCACTTCGGCCCTGATAGCGTAGAGCCACTATCGGCAATCTGCCAGTAGTAATTGGCAGATTGCCGATAAAGTGTGTCCTGTGCCTGCGTGAGCCGGTCGGGTGAGGAAGGATGGGGGACATGGCAACTCCGCGAGTACGCATGCAGGCCGATCGCCGGCGCGACCTGATCGTCGCGGCGGCGGCGCACGTCTTCGCCGAGCGGCGCTACGACGACGTCTCGACGACCGAGCTCGCTCGGGCCTGTGGGGTCAGCCGTGGCCTGCTGAGCCACTACTTCCCGACCAAGCGCGATCTCTATCTGGCCGTCATCGGCCGGCTCGTCGACGTGCCTCGCCTCCCCATGCCGGCCTACGTCGAGGGTGCGACCGTCGAGGACCGCATCGGCCGCAGCGTGGCCGAGTGGGTGGACATGGTCGTGGCTCGCAAGGACGCCTGGCTGGCGGTCTCCGGTTTCCTCGGCGAGTCCCGCGACGAGGAGATCTCGGTGATCCTGGAGGACTACATCGAGCGCATGGTCGACCAGATCTGCGAGCTCGCCGGGCTGCACGCGGTCCGGTCGCACCCTGCCGTACGCACGGCTCTGCACGGCTACTCCGCCTTCGCGACCACCGTCACCCGGCGCTGGCTGCTCGGCGCGCCCACTCCGCGCGAGCATCTGGAGCGGCTCCTCGGCGACACGCTGATCAGTCTCGTCCGCGTCACCGTCCCGGCGTTGACCGAGGAATCGGCCCCGGCCTGACCCCCGCCGAGTCGGCTCGTCCTGACCGGGATTCGCGTCGAGTCGGCTCGTCCTGACCCAGATTCGCGTCGAGTCGGCTCGTCCTGACCGGGATTCGCGTCGAGTCGGCTCGTCCTGACCGAGATTCGCGCCGAGTCGGCTCGTCC
>NZ_JBHWLY010000111.1:0-12394 GCF_042730435.1 Nocardioides sp. NPDC059952
GGTCCACGACGAGCAGCCGAGCGCCAGGAACCAGATCGAGCTGGGCCCGGAGCATGCCCACCGCCTCGGCCAACCCCTCGGGGCGCCGATAGGTGAGCATGCCCACCCAGACCGGCTGGGTCATCGGATCGTGACCGTCACCCAGTCAGACCGAGAGACGTTGCCGAGCGGGTCCACTGCCTCGATCTTGTACTTCTGCGACGACCCGCTGGTGCGGGCCGTGTCGGTGAAGGTCATCGCGGTGTGCTTCCAGAACGGGGCCGAGACCTTGACGGTCTTGATCGGCGTCGAGTCCAACGTCCCGCGGTAGAGCTTGTAGGTGACGGTCGCGTTGTCCTTGTCGGGGTTGCCCGGCCACTTCAGCGTCGCCTTGCCCGCCGACGGCGAGGAGCCGGTCAGCTTCCACGCCGCCCCCTTCAGCGTCGGACCGACCTTGTTCGGCGCGACGTCCTTGACGGCGAACCGCACCAGGCCCTGCTGGGCGACGCCGTTGACCTTCAGGAACTCGCCGCCGTAGACCACGTAGCTGGAGTTGGCGGTCACCGTCCAGGTCGACTGCTGAGCGCTGGTGTAGGTGCCGTTGGTCCACTTGGGGTACCACTCCAGGAACTCCGGGCGCGGGGTTCCTGGGTGGTCGGGGTAGTCGTACTTGTCGTCGGCGATGTTGGTGCCGCGTACGTCCTGGGTGACCGCGGTGGCGTGGTACCAGCTGCGCGGCTTGGTCTCCGGGAAGCCGCCGGAGGTGCCGCAGTGATGCTTGTGGCTGGCCTGGTAGACGGCGTCAGCGGTCGGCCAGATGGCGTAGGTGTCGCCGTGGCAGTCCTCGAGCCAGGTCAGCTTGCCGGTGGCCCAGTCGGACTTGAAGGAGCCCTCGGAGTTGCCTCCGGTGCCGTAGTTGTAGCCGGTGCCGTAGAAGCTGGTGCCGTCGGACTCGAGGGAGAGGATCGCCGCCTCCGTGCCGCCGTTGCGGATCTCGTCGTTGACCGGCAGCGCCAGCGAGCTGCCCGAGGAGACCTCGAGCCTGGCCAGACCGTAGCCGGGCTTCGAGGAGCCGTTCACGCTGGTGAACGCCCCACCGATGACGATCTTGGTGCCGTCGGAGGAGACCACGATGTCGTTGACGTTGCCGCCGGCGACCTTCGGGTTCATCGGCAGCAGGCCGGTGCCGGTGTCGCCGGGCTTGACGGCGGCGACCTTCGTACGTGCCGTGTTGTCGGCAGAGGTGAACACGCCACCGTAGAAGACCGCGCTGGAGGTGGCCGCGACCGCGTTGGTGGTCGAGTTGAAGATCGGCCGGAAGCTCGTCGCCTTGCCGGTCGCGAGGTCGATCGCAGCACCCCGGTAGCGGTTGACGCCGTCGACCTGGGTGAAGCCGCCGGCGACGTAGAGCAGCTTCTTGTCGGGCGAGAGCGCCATGTCCTTGACCTGGCCGTTGAACTTCGGCGCGAAGCCGGTGACCAGGGCACCGGTCGAGAGCCGGTAGGCCAGCATGTTCGACCGGGCCGTCTCGCTCGTGCCGGCCGCGGCACCCGCCGGGCGGGCAGAGGTGAAGCTGCCGCCGACGTAGACGATGTCGCCGACGATCACCTGCTTCCAGGCGACGCCGTTGATCTGCACGGTGGGAAGGACGTCGGCGGAGACCGTCTTCGGGAGGTCGGTGTCGGTCGGCGCGGTGTCCGCGGATGCGGAGGTCACCGAGGTCGCCAGGGTCAGGCTCGTTGCCACGAGCACCAGCACAGCCAGGATCGGCTTCATCACATCTCTCATCGTGGGGGAGGGTTATCGCTGGGGTCGGCCCTTGAAGACCACCACGTCGGCGCCGTTGCCCAGATCGAGCTCGACGCGTACGGGACGGGCTTGCTCGGGGATCTGGAAGACGTAGACGCCCTTGGCCGACTCACCGTCGGCGACCGAGGCCGGGAACGGCACCTCGCCGTCGGAGGCGACGCTGACCGCCGGGGTGCGCTCGGGACCGTAGTAGGCGTTGACCACACCGAGCGCCAGGTCGAGCTTCTTCCCGGTCTGGTTCTTCACCTTCACGGTGATCGCGAGCGCCGGGCCGCCGATCTCGCCGGGCAGGCTCGCCGTGGCCTGGACCGAGTCGATCCGGGCCAGCCGGGCGGTCACGCCCGGGGAGGTGGTCGCCACGGACTTCAGACCGAGCGCGCGGTTGCCGTCGGATCCCTTCTCCGCCTCGTCGTCCTCCGACTCGGAGTCCGAAGAGGCCTTCTTCGACGGGGTCGCCGTCGAAGAGGGGGCGGCGGCCACGGTCGAGTCCGACCCGGCGTTGGCCGGCCCGGACGGGTTGCGCACGATGAGCACGACCGCGACGCTCACCAGGACAACGGCAGCGACAGCTGCCGCGACGTACATCCTCGAACGCGGGACTTGAGGGAGCATGGGGGATCTTCCGCGGGCGGATCGGACAAAGACATTGAGTTGAGACGGTGCATTCAAGCCCAAGTCGGCCGCCCGTGGGCGGATCCGAACACCCACTCCCCAAGATCGGGTATGCCTTCTACTCCTCCGCCACCGATAGATCGTCATAGCCGACACGGACCGGCGTGGTGCCGATCGTCGAGGAGCCGAAACTGCGCAGCATCACGCCACCGGCGGCCTGGTTGGCCGCGGTCGAGTCGGAGAGCTCGTACGTCCATCCCGACGGCTCCTCGGAGCCGGCCGGCCACACCTTGGTGCGCACGGTCGCCGGCGAGGTGCCGGTCACCTGGAGGCGGACCATCAGCCGGTCGCCGGGCGCGACGCTCAGGCCCGCGACGGCGTTCGCGCCGACGACCGGGGTGCCGCTGCGGACGAGATGGAGACCGACGGTGCCGTCCGGGTTGAACCGGAGCCGCGAGGCGTAGTGGTCGGCGCCGGAGACCCGGGCGCCGAGGATCGACCACACGTAGCCCGCGTCGGGGAGCCGGTCGACGCCGACGCTGACGGTCGCGTCGACATCGGTCGCCGAGACCTCGCCGAGCCGGGACTCGGTGGTCCCGCCGGGGGTGACCGAGTGCCAGCCGCGGCCCTCGGAGACCGAGAAGTTGCCGGCGGTGCCGGTGCTGCGGGTCCAGGTGCCGCCGGCGTCGGCGGTGCCCCAGCCGCTGGTCTCGGCCCGCTGGAAGGTGTCCTCCGCGATGGTGCCCTCGGCCGGCGGGACGGGCTCGCCGTCGACCTCGACGGTGACCCACTCGGTGGGCGACTGGTTGCCGAACGCGTCCTCGGCGACGACGCGGTAGCTCTGGGTGGTGCCCGGCGGCGCCTCGGTGTCGAGGAAGGTCTGGGTGGTCTGCTTCCAGAAGGCCGCGGTGACCGCTCGGGTGTGGATCGGGGCGACGTCGCTCGAGCCGCGGTAGACCTTGTAGGTCACGGTCGCGTTGTCCTTGTCGGCGTTGCCCGGCCAGGTCAGCCGGACCTGGCCGTCGGCGGGTGAGGTCGCGGTGAGGCCGAACTCCGCGCCGGACAGGCCCGGGCCGACCTCGTTGGGCGCGATGTCCTTGACGGCGAAGCGCACCAGCCCCTGCTGGGCCACGCCGTCGACCTTGAGGAACTCGCCGCCGTAGACGACGTAGTCGTCGTTGGCCGCCACGGTCCACGGCGCCTGGTTGGCGCCGGTGAAGGTGCCGGGAGTCCACTTCGGGTACCACTCCAGGAACTCCGGTCGCGGAGTGCCGGGGTGGTCGGGGTAGCCGTAGATGTCGCGGGTGTTGGTGCCGCGTACGTCCTGGGTGACCGCGGTCGAGTGCTGGAAGCTGCGCGGGCTGGTCTCCGGGAAGCCGCCGGAGTTGCCGCAGTAGTGCTTGTGGCTGGCCTGGTAGACGACGTCGGCGGTCGGCCAGACGGCGTAGGTGTCGCCGTGGCAGTCCTCGAGCCAGGTCAGCTTCCCGGCGGCCCAGTCGGACTTGAAGGTGCCCTCGACGTTGCCGCCGCTGCCGTAGTGGTAGCCGGTGCCGTAGAAGCTGGTCCCGTCGCTCTCCAGGGAGAGGATCGCCGAGCTGGAGCCACCGTTGCGGACCTCGGAGTTGACCGGCAGCGCCATCGAGGCACCGGTCGCGACCTTGATCCGGGCCAGTCCGTAGCCCGGGTTGGCGGAACCGTTGACCTTGGTGAAGTTGCCGCCGATCACGATGTCGGCGCCGTCGGGCGAGACGACGAGGTCCTGCACGGAACCGTTGGAGACCGTCGGGTTCATCGACAGCAGCTGGGTGCCGGTGTCGTTCGGCCGGACGGCGGCCACCTTCGTACGCGCGGTGTTGTCGGCGGAGGTGAACACCCCGCCGTAGAAGACCGCGTCGGCGGTCGCCGCGACCGCGTTGGTCGTCGAGTTGAAGATCGGCCGGAAGCTCGTCAGCGCGCCGGTGGCCAGGTTGATCGCGGCACCGCGGTAGCGGTTGACGCCGTTGACCTGGGTGAAGCCGCCGGCGAGGTAGAGCAGGGACTGGTCGGGCGAGAGCGCCATGTCCTTGACCTGGCCGTTGAGCGTCGGCGCGAAGCTGTCGATCAGCTCACCGGTGGAGAGCCGGTAGGCCAGCAGGTGCGTCCGCGGCGTCTCGTCGGTGCCGGCCGCGGCGCCCGCCGGACGGGCTGAGGTGAAGCTGCCGCCGACATAGACGGTGTCGCCGACGATCACCTGCTTCCAGGCGACCCCGTCGATCTGCACCGTCGGAAGTACGTCGGCCGAGACCGTCTCCGGCAGCTCCGGGTCGACCGGCGCCGTGTCCGCCGTCGCCCCTCCCGACATGACCAGGCTGCTCACCCCGAGAACAGCTGCGACCGCCCCGGCCGCCAGCAGACGCCATTCGTGAATCCGCGTCATCATCCATCCCTGCACAAGGCGGCCACCTCGGCCGCGACACGGCAGTGTCGCGGACACCTATGGTCATCCGCCCGTCAATCGCCCATTCCATCCCCTGAATCGGGTATGTGTTGGACCCAGGAGCCCAACCCTCGCAAACTGCCTGGTGCAGACTCCGGCCCCGTCAGTAGGCTGCCCAGCCCACAGGAAGGCGTACGTCTTTGGCTGTCCCGTCCCCGATCCGCCTCGGCATCTCCGCGGTCGTCACCGCGGTCGCACTGGGTTCGACCTACGCGTTGACCACAGGTCCCGCGCAGGACCGCACACCGCGTGCGGAGAGGAGCTACGGCGATCTGCCGCCCGACGACTTCGGCGGGCCGGCGACGCTGTCACCGTCTCCGTCAGTCTCCCCGACCGCCTCCTCCACGCGCATCCCGAGCCCTTCGGCCAGCCCGAAGCCGAGGAAGCGGTCGACCGAGTCGGCGCAGCCCAACCGCTCCGGTGACCGTCCGGACGAGGCGGTCGAGGCCGAGCCGCTCGCCGCGGCACCGGGGACAGGCGTGCCTGCGAACACCAAGCTCCGCGTCCACCGCGGCGACCTGGTGATCCGGACCGCTGGGAAGGTCGTCGACGGCCTCGAGGTGCACGGCCGGATCAACGTCGAGGCGCCGAACGTGACGATCCGCAACACCTTGGTGATCGTGCCGACCGGCTCCGAGACGGCTGGGATCTCCAACAACAACGACAACGGCGCCGGGATGCTGGTCAGCAACGTCGAGGTGCGGGCCGAGAACGCCGCGGCTGGCGTCAACGGCGTGGTCGGCCATGACTTCACCCTGCAGAGCTCCGAGATCCACCACGTCACCGACCAGGTCCACATCACCGGCAGCAACGTGACCGTGCGCGACAACTGGTTTCACGACAACTACCACTTCGAGTCCGACCCCTACCAGGGCGGCGGCGCCTCGCACGACGACTCGATCCAGATCATCGGCGGCGGCAACATCACGATCGCGGGCAACCGCTTCACCGGCGCCTACAACGCCGGCGTCATGATCACCCAGAGCATCAGCGACGTCGACGGGGTCACGATCCGCGACAACCTCCTCGGCGGGGGCGGCTGCACCGTCAACATCGCCGAGAAGGGCCGCGGCCCGGTCGGCGGCCTGGTGATCCGCGACAACCGGTTCCTCAGCGATCAGCGGATCGACGGCTGCGCGATCATCCACCCGTCCTCGACGAAGGTCGCCCACTCCGGCAACGTCTGGGACGACACCGGCCGCCCGGTCGCGCTCAGCCGCGGCTGAGGCGATCCTCGATCGCGCCCCGCACCGTCTCCGCCAGCGAGATCACGTCGCGGCGGATCGAGGGGATCAGCAGCAGGACCGCGTACGCCGCGACCCCGGCCAGCACGCAGACCGGCACCGCCACCGCCGGGTTCTGCCCGTCGAGGGCAGCAGCGGCGGCATAGGCGGCTGCGGCGACCGATCCCGCGACCAGCAGGATGCGGGCCGCGCCCAGGTAGAGCCGGCCGACGTGGAGCTGGGTGCGGCGGGAGAGCCACCACAGCGACAGCGGCCACTCGAGGAGATGCGCGATCGCGTAGCCGGCCGCGACGCCGGTGATCCCGTAGCGCACCCCGACCAGGATGCAGATGACCTTCAGGGCCGAGGCGGCCAGCGTGTAGTGACGCAGCTCGGTGGTCAGCCCATGGGCGAGATAGACCCAGTAGCCGACATAGGCCAAGGTCTGGAACAGACCTCCGCAGGCGAGCAGGGCGAAGATCCCGGCGACGTCCCAGCCGGGACCGAGGAAGAGTGCGCAGATCGGGACCGCTGCGCCGGCGACCAGACCCAACCCGGCGCAGAGGCTGTAGCCGAGCGCGAGCTGGCCGCGCTCGACGAAGCGCTGGGTGAGCGCAGCGTTGTCACGGATGCGGCTCAGCACCGGCAGTGCGACCGTCGTGGTGGGGCTGCGCAGCTGACCCAGCGGCGTCATCAGCAGCTGCCAGGCGCGGTTGTAGGTGCCGAGCTGGTGGGCGCCCAGGCGGGTGCCGATCAGCACGGAGTCGATGTTGTTGGCGGCGTAGTTGATCAGCTGCGTACTGGCCAGGGACCAGCCGAACCTCAAGAACCCGCCGATATCGCCGCCGCGCCGCGGCCATCCGGGGAGCCAGCCCGCGCAGGCGCCGGCGACGACCAGCCCGGCCGCGCTCTGCACGAGCTGCTGGACGACCAGGGCCCAGTAGCCGGCGCCGTTGGCGGCCGCGTACGCCGCGACCCCCAGCGCCAGCAGCGGCCCGGCGGTGTCGGCCGCGACCAGTCGGGTGAAGAGCATCCGGCGGGTGAGGTCCGCGCGATACTGCGCGGCCATGCCGTTGAGCCAGAACATGCCCGCCATCGCGACGGTCAGTGAGGTCAGGGCGGGTTCGTCGTAGAGGGCTGCGATGAGGGGTGCGACCGCGACCGCGATCAGCGCGAGCGCGGCGCCGATGCCGGTGTTGAGCCACCACAGGTTCGACTGCTGCACGCGGGTGAGCACCTTGGCCTGGACGGCGGCCGTCGAGAGCCCGAGGTCACGGAAGATCTCGGCGAAAGCGATGACCGCCAGCACCATCGCGACCAGCCCGTAGTCGCGGGGGCTGAGCAGCCGGGACAGGACGACCACCGAGGCGACCTGGACCAGGATGCGTACGCCCTGACCTCCGAGGACGACCAGACCGCCGCGGGTCGCGCTTCTGCCGAGTCCTGAGTGGGGGTTGTCGATCACCTTCACCCGAGGACCTCGGCGGCGATCTCGCGTCGGTAGCGCTCGGCGCCGAAGCGCTCCTCGGCGTCCTTGCGGCCGGCGGAGGCGAACTCGGCGGCGAGGGCCGGGTCGACGGCGAGCCGCTGGATCGCGTCGGCGAGCTCGTTCGCCTCGCCGGGAGTCACCAGGAGACCGGTCTCGGCGTCGGTGACGATCTCGGCCAGGCCCTGCACGCGGCTCGCGACCAGCGGTCGTTCGGCGAGCAGCGCCTCGACCGCGACGTTGCCGAACGGCTCGACCCGCGAGGGCACCAGCACGACGTCGGCCTGCTCGAGCTCGCCCGCGGGCTCGGCGACGTAGCCCAGGAAGTCGACGCTGCCGGCCAGGTCGCCGGCGTCGGCCCGGTCGCGGAGCTCCTGCTCGAACCACTCATAGCCCGCGAACACCGACCCGCACACCCGCAGCCGCGCGTCGATCCCCCGCCGGCGCACCTCGGCGAGCGCCTCGAGTGCCACGTCGGTCCCCTTGCGCGGGGAGAGCCGCCCGACCAGCACCAGTCGCAGCGGGCCGTTCGGGGCCCGGGTGCGCGCGGCCGCGACGGACTCGGGCCCCGGCACCCCGTTGTAGACGACAGTCGTACGCCGCCCGAGCGCAGGCAGCGTCCGGGCGAGGACGTCGCGGGAGGCCCGCGAGTTGGCCACCACGCGGGTGGCCAGCAGGAGCGGAGCGGTCAGGGCGAGGCGTACGGGCCTGGGCTGGTCGTCCTCGGCCTCGTGCACGTGGCAGACCACAGGGACGCGGGCCGCACGGGCGACGATGATCCACCACGGGATCGTCACTGTGTTGACCAGCAGCCGGCTCGGCCGGACCCGCCGCCACAGCCGCACCGCACGCACCCAGAAGACCGTCAGCGCCGCGACCAGCCGGACCAAGCCGGTCGGGCTGAGGTAGGCCTTGCGCAGCACCGGGAACGTCATCACCTCGACGCTCGCACCGGCGGCCTCGAGGAGCGGGAGGAGCGGTCCGCGCTCGGGTACGACGACGGTGACCCGCTGTCCCGCCTGGTGCAGCCCACGCACCGTCTCGACCAGCTGAAGATCGGAGCCGTAGACGTCCGGCGACGGGTGGGCGACCAACAAACGCATGATGGGCAACCGTATGTCACCGGGAGGGCCCGGGCCGAAGGTCCTGGCAAAGTCCTACCCAGATCTGGGGAGAGGGCAGGCCTGGCGCCCTCGGCCGGCTCGGGGTCATCTAGGGTCCCGCTGTCCCTCCCCCACGTATGAGCAAAGCAGGATCGAGCATGGCCGCGACCGGCGCCGAACGCGCCCCTGGCGGGTTCCGTACGCACCTCGAGGCCCTCTCTCGGGCGCAGAAGCCCTCGCTCAACACCGCGGCTTACTCGCGGCTCGTGAACCGGCCCGCCGGCCGGGTCGTCGCCGCGGCCGCGCACACCCTCGGTGCGAGCCCCAACCAGGTGACCGCGCTGAGCGCGACCCTCTCGGCGGCCGGGCTGGCGGTGCTCGCGCTGGTCGAGCCGCGCTGGTGGACCGGGGTCCTGGTCGCGGTGCTGCTGGCCGCGGGCTACGTGCTCGACTCCTCCGACGGCCAGCTCGCCCGGCTGCGTGGTGGCGGGTCGCGCTCGGGCGAGTGGCTCGACCACACCATCGACTGCTTCAAGACGGCCAGCCTGCATCTGGCGGTCCTCGTGTCCTGGTATCGCTTCGGCCCGGCCACCGACGGCTGGCTGCTGGTGCCGCTGGGCTTCGAGGTGGTTGCTGTGGTGACGTACTTCGGGCTGATCCTGATGCCCACCCTGCGCCCGGCTGCCTCCGGGGCGCCGGTGGCGGTCCACGAGAACCCGCTGCGCAAGTGGGCGCTGCTGCCGATGGACTACGGCGCGCAGTGCTGGATGTTCGTGCTGCTCGGCCTCGGGATGGTCTTCTCCTGGATCTACGCCCTGGTCTTCGTCTGCAACGCCGTCGCGCTGGCCATCGCGCTGCGCAAGTGGTGGCGTGAGCTGCGCGTCCTCGACGGCTCGGCCGAGGTCGCGTCGTGAGCGAGCTCTCCCGGCTGGCCGTGGTGGTGGTCAGCTACGGCGATCCCGCGCTGCTGGAGCGGCATACGACCCAGGTCGCCGCCGCGCTCCGGCCCGCGCGGATCGTCGTGGTCGACAACCACTCGACCGACGCCAACCGGGCCGCGGTCAGGGCCCTGTGCGAGCGCGAGGACTGGACCGGCGTCTTTCCCAGCACCAACACCGGCTTCGGCGCCGGCTGCAACCTGGGTGCCGCGGCCGCGCTCGCCGAGGGTGCCGAGGTGCTGCTCTTCCTCAACCCGGATGCCACGATCGACGCCGAGTCGGCCGTACGTCTCGTAGCCGCCGTCGAGGCCGAGCCGCTCCTGCTCGCCGGACCGACGGTGCTCGGCCCCGACGGGTCGGTCGCCTCTGCCGGGATCGATCTCGACCTGGAGACCGGGGCGATGCGCCCCTGGCGGCGCCGCGCGGCCCTCCCCGTCGAGGGCCCTGAGGCTGAGGCGCTGCCCTGGGTCACCGGCGCCTGCTTCGCGGTCACGCGTGAGCTGTGGGAGCGGCTGGCCGGCTTCGACGAGCGCTACTTCCTCTACTGGGAGGACGTCGATCTGTGCGCCCGGGCCCGGGCGTTCGGCGGCCGGGTCGCGGTCGTCGACGGGGCCACGGCGGTCCACTCCGGCGGCGGCACCCAGCGCGCCGAGGGTTCTCGCGCCAAGTCGCCGGCCTACTACTACTTCAACATCCGCAACCGCGCCCTCTTCGCCCGGACCTGGCTCAGCCGGGAACGCGAGCAGGCCTGGCGTCGCGGGGCGGTCGGGGCTGCGTACGAGATCCTGATGCGTGGTGGCCGCCGCCAGCTCCTGCACCCGGTACGGCCGCTCTCCGCGGTCCTCCGTGGGCTCCGCGACGGGCGCCGCGACCGGCCGGTCCGGGTCCTGGAGTCGGTCCGGGAGCTGCGCGCGACGACCAACCCCTACATCGTCCAGCTCGTCGAGACCCTGGGACGGCGCGACGACACCGAGGTGCTGCTGTTCGGCTGGGCCCGGGCCGTCGCGGGCCGCTACGACGTCTTCCACGTGCACTGGCCCGAGCTGTTGGTGACGTCGGCCCGTACCCCGCTGCGCCGGCTGGCCCGCCGCCTGCTCACCACCGCCTTCGTCGCCCGGCTGCGCCTGACCCGGACCCCGGTCGTACGCACCTGGCACAACCTCGTCCGACCCGACGGCCTGAGCCGCTGGGACCACCGGCTCCTCGACTCTCTCGAGCGCCGCACCCGGCACGTCATCCGGCTCACCGACCAGACCGCTCCCCCGCTCGACGTGCCCACCTCGACGATCGTCCACGCCCACTACCGCGACTGGTTCGAGCCGGTGCTCGGGGCGCTGGTCGAGTCCGCCGGGCCCGTCGATCCCATCGGGAGACGGGTGCTCTACTTCGGCCTGATCAAGCCCTACAAGGGTGTCGAGCAGCTCCTGGAGGCGGTCGCCGACAGCCCCGAGGCAGACCTGGACGTACGCCTCGTCGGCTCCCCCTCCGACCCCGCCCTCGCCGACCAGATCCGTGCCGCGGCAGCCGCCGACGCACGGGTCAGCGCCGACCTGAGCTACGCCGACGACGCCACCCTGGCCGCCGAGGTCGCCGCTGCCGCATTGGTGGTGCTGCCCTACCGGGCGATGCACAACTCCGGAGCCCTGCTGCTGGCCCTCTCCCTCGACACCCCGGTCCTGGCCCCCGACAACGAGGTCAACCGTCGCCTGGCCGAGGAGGTCGGCGAAGGTTGGCTCCACCTCTTCGAGGGCACGGTCACCATCGAGGACCTGGAACGTGCGTTGAAGGCGGTCGCGGCCGGCCCGCCTGCCGAGCGCCCCGATCTCTCGGCGCGGGAGTGGCCCGAGTCCGGTGCGTTGCATGCCGCGGCGTTCCGGGCTGCGTCGCTGCCCTGAGGGGGTCTCTCCTGCTGGCTGTTGCTTCGTCGGCTGTTGGCCGCCGACCCTTTCCTGGAGGGTGTTCTCACCGAACCCCGGAGTCAAGGACGGCCTGCGGCCGCCGGCTTCGCCGGTCGCCTTCGGCGATCCCTGACACCGGGCTCCGCTGAGAATTTTGGCTGTATACAGGGTCGGCGGCGGGGTTTGGCGCAGCGGATTCGAGTGGGTACGGGCTTGGGAGCCAAGGGCGGTCGTACGCCCTGCGAGGCTGGTTTCGTCGGCGCCTACGTCAGTGGGCGCGACCTTGTGAAGGATTCACAATCTCCGTACGACAGCCGACCTGGCACACCGTTCCCGCCTCCCCGGCCCACTCGGCACAACTGTCCCGTGCCCAGACCCGCGAGTCGGCGCAACTGCCCCAAGCCTCACGCCGAGTCGGCGCAACTGTCTCGCGCCAGAACGTCGATTCGGTACGGGAATCCAGAAATCCGTTCCGATCCGCAGCGCTCCCCAAGCTTGGGACGTTCGCGCCATAGCGGCGCTCCCGACAAGCCTCGCGCCGCCTCGGAGTTCTGCATGAGACAGTCACGCCGATTCACCGGATCCGAGCGGGACAGTTTGCGCCGACTCGGGAGCTCTGCCCGGGACAGTCGCGCCGACTCGGGCAAAGGCGGGCAGGCCGCTTCGACCAGGAGCGAAGCTGGCAGACGGGTGGCACCGACTGATGCGTTGAAATCGTTGACGTGCTGCCGGTTAGGGGCGGCGGGTGAATCGGATGGTGCCATCCGGCAACCGTTCATGGACGTACGCCGGGGCGTGGGCCAGCCGATGGTGATGTGGACAGAGCAGGGCCCCGTCCTTCAGGTCGGTCTTCCCTCCCGCAGCCCACGG